>REEF01000824.1 GCA_007695205.1 Planctomycetaceae bacterium | reverse complement strand
GTGAAGACGGTAGGCATAGCTTGCGGTGGGGGCAGGATGACATCAAGTCGGTTCTGGGTCAGGTGAGCCTCACTAAGTTCATCGGTTGCGAATTGTCCGAAAAATCGCAAAATCCCGAAAAAAAAGATCGATAGTTCGAACCGGCTTGACCGTTGGGATGCTTCCCATCGTCACGATGCACTACCCGCCTTCCGAAAAACGCGGTATTATGGGGGACATGAGTATTCAAGTACCCGCTGCCGATGCGTTATCAACGACCGACCGCGCCTGGCAACAGATCGAAGACGAGCTGGACCAGCTTTCGCAATTGGCAAAGTCGGATCTGCCGGTACGCGACTTTCATGGGCAACTGCTCGACCGGATCGTACGAGTTCTGTCGGCACCCGCCGGCGCCGTGTGGCTGGTTGCCGCCGATGGACGCTTGGAAGCAGACTGCCAAATCGGTGGCGAACAAGCTCTACCGGCAGATGACACAGCGGGGCAGCAGCATGTGGGACTGTTGCGGGCAGCGATCGAGCAAGGAAGACCTGTTCTGGTCCCCGCGCACTCGGAAACCATTGGGGCTCGCAATCCTTGCCCGCTGGCGCTGGTCTTATGTCCGCTGGTGGTATCCGGGCGAAGTCTCGGGCTGGTCGAGATTTTCCTGCGAGCCAATACTCAGCCGGAGGTCCAGCAGGGTTGTTTACGGATTGTCACCGCGGCCACCGAGTTGGCAGCTGACTATCATCGGGACCGGCAGCTTCGACAGTTCTCAGACCAGCAGTCCTGGTGGCAACAATGGCGCCGGTATTCCCAGGCGGTGCATGGAAGCCTGTCACTCAAGTCGACGGCTTATGCGATCGTCAACGAGGCACGTCGTCTTTTGGGGTGCGACCGAGTCAGCTTGGCGGTCCGTCGCGGCCGGCAGTGCCGCTTAGTGGCGGCCAGCGGCGTGGATACGGTGCATCGGCGATCGACGGCCGTTGGGCATTTGGAAACGCTCGCAGCAGGGGTTCTGGCCTCCCGTCAACCGCTGTGGTACCCGGATCTCGAATCGGAATTACCGCCGGATCTGGAAACCGTTTTGGAAGCTTACGTGGACCACTCCTGTGTCCGCTTTATGGCATGTATTCCGTTAAGAGATCCCGACCGCGAAGAACAGGCTTCCGACGATCTGCGAGGCGTGTTGATTGCGGAACGGTTCGACGCAACGGCCGACTCAGAATTCGCGGAACGCCTGACGGCCGTCTGCGGTCCTGCGGCGGTGGCCTTGCGGAACGCCATCGACCACGAATCGCTTCCCTTGCTGCCCGTGATGCGAGTCGCGCGTCGGGCAGCGCAGTACCTGCGTTGGGAGCAACTGCCGAAGACCCTGTTGGTTCTGGTCGCCGTGGCAGTGGCAGTCGGGGCGTTGTTCATCGTGCCCGCCGATTTTGCGATCCCCGCGCGAGGCGAGTTGCAACCGGTCATACGGCACCAGATCTTCGCACCTGAGGACGGTCTGATCGTGGCTTTACCCAAAGCCTCGGGGACGGTGAATCGCGGCGAAATCCTTGCCGAGTTGAGCAATCCCAAGCTGGAGCAGCACTATGCCGAAGTGTTGGCGAAACGCCGAACGACCACAGAACAACTGGCCGCCGTACGGGCTGCCCGCCGGCGCCAGGAACCTGCGACGCGAACCGACCAGCGTTACGAACTGTCCGCTCAGGAGCAACAACTACAGGAGAGCATTCGTGGGCTGGAGCACCAGGCGGAACTGCTGGAGCAGCAGCATCGCCGCCTGACGGTGGCCAGTCCCATCGACGGCGAAATCCTGACGTGGGACCTGGAACGTCTGCTGGCGTCGCGACCCGTACAACGAGGCGAGAGGCTGATGACCGTGGCCGATCTGAACGGACCATGGCGATTGGAGTTGCGGATCGATGACAGGCAGGTCGGCCATGTCCTGGCGGCTCAACAGGACTCGGAGACTCCCCTCGGAGTATCCTTCATGCTGGCCACTGATCCCAACACCAAGTTCCGCGGCCGCATCGGACACATGAGTTCGTCCATCGAGATGGACGAAGCCAATCAGGCCTCGTTGTTCGCATTGGTCCAGTTGGATGACGGCCTGGTTCCCGAGCCCCGTCCGGGCGCTTCGGTCATCGCCCGCATCCACTGTGGCCGCCGAGCGATCGGGTACGTCTGGTTTCGACAAGTGATCGAAGCCGTTCAGTCTCGCCTTCTCTTCTAAGGGATCTGACCGATGTTCTTTTTACTGGTGCTGATTTCAGCCGCTGACGGACCTGGGGGCACAGCCCCCGAGGTGATCGAGGTTTCGGTGCTGGTCAACCTGTTGGACCAAGCCGTGGTGCCAGCTCGCGAGGCCGGTACGTTGGTGGAGATCCCGGTGCGCGAAGGTGTTCGAGTCCGTGAGGGAGACGTGTTGGCCCGTATCGACGACACCGAGGCCCAATTGCTGCTGCAACGTGCCCAGGGCGAACTGGAGGTGGCGGCCAAGAACGCCGCGAACGACACGGCGGTCTGGACGGCTGAAACGACGCGAAAAATCACCCACGAGATCTTCCAGCGTACCCACGAAGGAGCTCAGCGATTCAAAGGTTCGATCTCCCAGAGCGACCTGGACCGCTTGCGACTGGACGCAGAAACGGCCGAATGGGCTTTGCGTCAGGCGCGGCACGACCTGGAGATCGCCTCGCTGACCAAGCAGTTGAAGCAAAACGAAGTCGATTTCGCCGTCCAACGAGTCGAACGTCGACAGATCACGGCACCCTTGAGCGGGATGGTGGTCGAGATCAGCCGTCGTCGTGGTGAGTGGGTCCAATCGGGGCAGGAAGTGGTCCGCATCGTTCGGCTGGATCGCCTGCAAGCCGAGGGGTTTTTCGACGTTCGGCAAGCTCGGGGCCTGGTGGGACGCCGTGTGACCTTGCACACGGATGACGATGCCAACCAGCGATACTCGGGCCAGATCGTCTTTGTCAGCCCCGAGGTTGATCCCATCAACCGACAAGTCCGCGTGCTGGCCGAGATCGAGAATCCCGATTTGACGCTGCAGCCGGGCATGCAGGGGACGATCAGGATCGAGTCGTCCGGGCATGTCTCCGACCCCGAGGAGCCCTAGCGAAACGCCATGCCATCCACCTGGTCTGCACCGGTTTCGGCCGAGTCGGTATTGCGGTTGCGGATGCGGCCGGATCTTCAGATCCGACCGCACTGGTACGGCCAGCGCCGGCATTGGGTAGTGAAAGATCCTCTGTCCTTCAAGTACTTTCATCTGCTGGACGAGGAACACGCGATCCTACAGATGCTGGACGGCCGCGCCAGTTTGGCCTCGATCCAGCAGCATTTCGAGCGGCAGTTCGCACCGTACCGGATCAGTTTGCCGCGTCTGCAAAGCTTTCTGGGCGATCTGCACCAACGCGGCTTGATCCTGTCCGATGCTCCGGGACAGGGCGGGCGACTGCTCGAGCGGCGAGGCCAACAAGCACGGCGTACGTGGCTCCAGGCGTGGGGGAATCTGCTGGCCATCCGGTTGCCCGGCGTGGATCCCGATCGATTTCTGGAACGGCTCGCCCCACGATGCGCCTGGTTGCTGACGCCTGCGGCGCTGAGCATTTGGTTGCTGGTCGTGCTGGCAGCGATCGCCTTGGTGACCGTCCATCATGACCAATTGTGGGCTCGTTTACCCGACTTCCGCAGTTTCTTTCACGCGGGAAACCTGGTATGGCTGGCACTGAGCATGGCGGTAGTCAAAGTGTTGCACGAACTGGGCCACGCGGTGGCCTGCAAGCACTTTGGCGGGGAATGCCACGATCTGGGGTTGATGTTCTTGATTTTCACCCCTTGCCTTTACTGCGATGTGTCCGATGCATGGATGCTGCCCGGCAAGTGGCAGCGGATCGCCGTGTCCGCAGCCGGTCTGTACGTCGAGCTCTTCCTGGCAGCCGTCTGTACGTTCTTGTGGTGGTTCAGCGAGCCCGGCTTACTGAACAGTCTTTTTCTGAACATCATGTTCGTCTGCTCGGTTAGCGCCGTGGTCTTCAACGGAAATCCCCTGATGCGTTTCGACGGCTACTACATCCTCGCGGACCTGGTCGAGATCCCCAATTTGCAGTCGCGAGCCCGTTCGGCCTTGTCGCGACTTGTCGCTCGGTGGACGTTGGGGGTCGATGTACCGGGTGAGCGGGCGATTGCCCAGCGTCGCCACGGCTGGCTGGCAGCGTATGCCGCCGTAGCGATCGGTTACCGCTGGCTGGTCGTGATCGGTTGCCTGTTCTTTTTGAATGCCGTGCTCAAGCCGTATCGATTGGAGATTCTGGCTCAGGCCTTTATGGGAATCACCGTGCTGGGCATGGTGGCGGGGCCGACGGTCAAAGCGTCCCGGTTCGTTCACGATCCGCTACGGCGGCACCAGATCCGAAGTGGGCGACTGGCTGGTTCCCTCGCCGTCGTTCTGCTGGTGCTGGCCACGTTGCTTTTCGTGCCCGTCCCGTACCGTGTGCAAGCCCCCTTGTTGCTTCAGCCACAAGATGCTCGCTACATCTATGTGACGGCGTCCGGCACGTTGCAAACGGCTATCGCAGACGGACAATCCGCTGGAGCGGGCGAGACCTTGGCCCGTTTGACCGACGAATGGATCGAGCTGGAGTTGGCGGCTCTGGTCGCCGAACGACAACAGCAGCATCTGCACGTCCGTTACTTGGAATCGCAACGCGGCCGGGACGTTGAAGCAGCCGCGCAGATTCCCACAGCGCGAGAACGGTTGACGGAACTGGACGAGCAACTGCAACAGGTTCGGCGGCGTCAGCAGCTTTTGCACATCCGGGCTCCTGTTGCCGGAACTGTGATCGCACCGCCACGACGAACGGATCGCTCGGCTGCGGCAGGGCGTCTGCCGACTTGGCCGGGTACGCCGCTGGATCCGGAGAATCTCGGGAGTTATCTCCCAGCCGGCACGCTGCTGTGCTTGATCGGCGATCCGAGCCGACAGCAGGTGATTGCTTTGATCGATCAAGCGGAAATCGAATTCATCGATCTCGGACAACGCGTCGCGTTGCGGCTGAATCAGTTACCCGGTCAACGGTTGACCGGCACCATCACCGACGTCGCCAAAATCGATTTGCAAGCGGTGCCCCCGCAACTGGCAGTTGCGGGCGGGTTGGCAACGCGGCAAGAACGGGGCGGGGGCATGCAGCCCATGGGCACCGTCTACCAAGCTCGGATTGCTTTGGACCAGCACGATCGACACCTGGCACCCGGTGGAACGGGTCGGTGTAAAATCGTCGTCGCTCCGCAACCACTCGGCCAACGCTTGTTACGGTTTCTAAGCCGCACCTTTACGTGGAATCTATTCCACGCTACGCAGAATTAACCGATCGCGTCTTCCGGTCATCCGCCCGATCCAACTGCCCTTTCAATTCCTCGCGGATCACGGGCATATCGGATGGCGCTTCCACGCCGATCCGCACCGCCCCGCCGGCAATGCGAACCACCGTCACCGAGATGTCGGGACCGATCAAAATCCGTTCACCAATTTTTCGACTGAGTACGAGCATTTCTTTGCCTGACCTTCGGCTACCACGTCCAGCACTCAAATGCCCAGACGACGAACCGAATCCTCCGTGAATAAAGCTTACAGTTGAGCCCGATCGCGATCGATCCGAATCCCTAGCATCGATCGCACGAGCGACGAAAAACGTTTATGGATAGTTTCAGTCCAAAGTATACTAGCAGTGATAGCTTTACCACGCAAGGTCCGAAAACCGCATTTCGGTGGAAGTTTGGGCAAAAAGCGAAGGCCAACGGGGTCGGGAGTCGTTTTCGGGCAACAACGAACCCTGCTGAAAGGACTGGGCTCCGTCACGATCGGTCTGCTGTTGTTGGAAGAGGTGCTCGTCTCGCCAGCGGCAGCAGCGTCCGAAACGGTGCCCGTGCGAGCTTTCAACGTATTCTTCGGGCTGGGGATCCCCGCCCCGCTGCAGACCGAGGGCTTCA
>REEF01000350.1 GCA_007695205.1 Planctomycetaceae bacterium | reverse complement strand
GCAACGATCGTGCGGAAATCGATGGCATGGCATAGGTCAACACGGCCTGTGCGTCGATTAAAATGAGGAACTTAGGTCAGATGAAAGGGTTGAGTAAAATGGTCAGCGAGCGATTCGAAGGGTTTTGCCATAAGTGCTGTAGTTAACGGAACTTCTTACGCCGTGGAGCGTCCATAGAAAATGCGTAGTTCTGCAGTCATGCAACTCGATGCGCAATTGGCTGTCGTGGACATCCAACCCCATCGGACCGGCCCCACGTTCTTCCGGCTAGGATCGCGTAGATCCCAGGGTGGTAGGCAGCGGATTTCTCCTTTAGTTCGTCGGTGAATCAGGGAATAAAGAAAATGACTCACAAACGCCGCACTGTTCTCGGACGTGCTCGTCGTCAAAAACCACGAAAATCGGCTGCTTCGCGGTCGCGCAACCGCCTGAGGCAGATCGAGCGATTGGAGGACCGGGTCTTATTGGCTGCCGATCTCAATCCTTGGCACAACTATGCGTTTCCGCTGGATGTCACCGGCAACTATCGGGTCACCCCTTTGGATGCCTTGACGGTGATCAACGCGCTCAAGAACGGTCCCATTGACCTGAACGGGTTGCTGCATTCCCAGATGTCGGAAGCAGAAAACGAGGCAGGTTCGGTGGTTGACGCTGCTTTGATGTCCCATCTCAAACTGGACGTCAACAACGATCGGGTCGTGTCCGCCCAGGACGTGCTGACCATCATCAATGCGTTGAATGCCGAAGGCGAAGATCTGGCCAAACTGGTCAAGGCGGAAGCACGCATTACGCAAAACATTCCCGCTGATGGATTTACGCCGATGGACCGGCCGATCGTCAGCTTGGGCGATGTCGTGGGGCAAGTGAACGTGGGTGAGACCGTCTTGTTGAATGCGCATGTAGAAGACATTCGTACGAACGACGGGATACCAGACCCCACGTCCGACGAGTTTGGGGTCTTTGCTGCTTACTTCAGCGTCGCTTGGGACCCGGACGCATTTCATGTGCCGCAGGGTGTCGGCGATAATCCCATCCGTGATTTTGGCTGGCCCATCTCGTTCCTGAATCCCGAACACTTCCAGCGGTTTCCGGGGCCGCCCAGGGCGATATCCACCGACGAGTACAACTTCCCGAACGGGCCGGCGGGCGAGATCAATCGGGAAATTGGATTTATCAGCGAAGCGGGCGGTTTCACCAATCGGTCGCAACCGATCGGAAGGGACCTGCCCCAGGTTTCGCCGGATGATCGGCATGTGTTCCTGAATCTGCATCTGTTCGACGTTCCCTTCGAGACTCAATCGCTGTACGCCAAGGATGACCAGTTCACCGTCGACGCCGGCAGTTCTGTCCAATTCCTTGTCAACGATTTGTTGGACAACGATGGCCTGATCGTGGGAAACTATGATTTCACGATCGGTGGCGTCGACGGCGTCGGCCGCGAGGTGTTGACGTTTGGGGACAACCAAACCGCCGCCGGGGGGCAGGGTGGATCGGTCGTGCCGCCAGCGAACATTCTGTTCGTCAACTCCACGGTCAATGTCCCGCTGAACGGACGCGAGTTGACATTCGCAGGTCATACGCAGCCGAGTCTAGGGACTCTGATTTCCGGCGCCAACGGAGCGTTCACCTACACCCCCAACCCGGGTGTGACCGGTCCGGCCACCGACACGTTCAGCTATACGGTTTCCGATGGCCAGGGCCGCACAAGGACGGCGGATGTGACGATCGAGATCGTGTCGGTCAACGCACCGCCGGTGATCGCCGCGCCTGGGAACGTGACGATGGACGAGCGCAAAGATGGGGACCCCGCGTTCGCCTTTACGGGGGCCAACAGCGTATCGATCACCGACGCCGACGGCGACCCCATGAGGGTGACGCTGGCGACCAACGCTCCGATCGTAGTGGCAGCGGGCAGCGGCGTGACGTTCATCGATGGCGACGGTTCGGACGGCACGCTGGTATTCAGCGGTTCCCAAGCCCAGATCAACACCGCGCTGGCTGGATTGACCTATACTCCGCCGGCCCATTTCTACGGCACCCCGACCCTGCAAGTCACGGCTCAAGACCTGGACAACAGCACGGTGTTAAGCACCGTGAACCACACGGTGACCATCAACGTCCAGCCGATCAACGATCCACCGACTCTGGAGATTCCCGGCAACCAGACGGTGATCACCGAGGATCTGCCGCTGGTGATTACGGGGATCGAGGTCGGCGATCCGCTGGACGCGCAGTACGCACCAGGTGGTGATGTCGAGGGCCGATTGACGTTGGCGACCACTGGCGGGAGTTTGAACGTTCTGAATCCGGGAGGCCTGACCATTTCCGGCAATGGTGGCGATAACGTCGTCATGACCGGCATGACCGCAGCGATCAATAACGCCATGGCTGCTGGGGTCTCATTTACGGGGCCCGTCGGCACGCATTCGATCACGGCGACCATGAACGACTTGGGCAACGTGGACCATCGCCAACCCCAAGAGGATTTTGCCTTACAGGTGCAGAAGTCGTTCCAGGTTACCGTCGTCCCGCCGACTCGACCGTTTGCCGTCAACGACACGTTTTCCGTACGGGAAGACAGTGAGAATAACGTCTTCCAGGTTCTGCTGAACGATTTCAACTTCGCGAATCAGATCGGTGGCGCGAATCTCGAGATCACGGCCGTGAGCACTCCGTCCAACGGAGCCGTCGTGATCACCAACGATGCAACGACGCTCACCTACACGCCCAATCCGGACTTCTTCGGTACGGACACGTTTACTTACACGATTGTGGACCAAACCGAACCCGACGAACCGAAGACCGAGAGCACGGCCACCGTGACGGTAAACGTGACTTTGGTCAACGACCAGCCGAGTTTCGAAGTCGCCGAAGAGTTGATCGAACTGGAGGTCAACGAAGACGCTGGGCCGCAGACGTTTACCAATTGGGCAACGTTCGATGCTGGCACGCCCTTGGAGAACACCGTGCAATCGGTTTTGGAGTACCGGGTCGAAGTGCTGACCAATGCCAACTTGTTTTCCCAATTGCCCGCCGTAGCTAACAACGGCACCCTGACCTTCACTTCCGCAGACGACGCCTTCGGGGTCTCGACGTTCCGTGTTCAGGTTCAGGACGATGGCGGCACTGCCGACGGCGGGATCGACACCTCGGATTGGCAGGAGTTCACCATCATCGTTCATCCGGTGAACGATCCGCCGACGTTCAGCGCCAGCGATCCGCCCGAGGTGCTGGAGGATTCCGGTCCGCAGGTGGTCCCGAACTGGGCGCACAGCTTTGTTCCCGGCCCGCCCAACGAATCGGATCAGGAGTTGAAGGAATACGAGGTCACCGCGGTAAGCAACCCGGCTTTGTTCGAGGTACAGCCCTCGGTGGATCTGAACGGGACGCTGACGTACACCCCGGCCGATGATGCGTTCGGTACCTCGACGTTTACGGTCGTCGCCCGCGACGACGGTGGCACCGAACGCGGTGGCGACGATACGTCGGCGCCCCAGACGTTCACGATTACCGTGCTGGCGGTGAACGATCCTCCGTCGTTCGAGGTGGCTCAGACGGAGATCACCGTCCGTGAAAACGAGGGACTGCAGGAGCTCGAAGGCTGGGTCACCGAATTCACTCCCGGCCCACCCAACGAATCAAACCAGCAGGTGCTGCAGTATATCGTCAACGGCATTACCAATCCTAACTTGTTTGAAGTGCCGCCCAGTGTCTCCAACGATGGGACGCTCCGCTTCCAATCGGCCATGAATGTGGGAGGAACTTCCCAATTTACGGTCGTGGTGCAGGACGACGGCGGCACGGAGCGGGGCGGGAGCGATACATCGGCGCCCAAGACGATTACCATCAACGTCACGGCGGTCAACGATCCACCGGTCAACCGTTTGAACGGCAGCCCGATCGAAGCGGGCGACCAGGTCTTCACCGCCAATGATTTCGATCTGGCGTTCACGGCCGCCAACAGCGCCCGACTGACGGTGACCGACCCGGATATCGCCGACAATGACAACACGTTCGATACGTTTACGGTCAATCTATCCGTCACCAATGGATTGTTGCTGCTGGGCGCTGACGATGATGCCACGGCAACCAAACAGTTGAGTGCGTTGACGCTGGCTGAGGTCAACCTGGCGTTGGGCACCTTGATTTTCCGTCCCGATGCAGGCTTCATCGGCGAGGCTGCTTTGACGATCACGACCAACGACGGCGGTACGTTCGGGGATCCGCCCGATGATCAGCCGCTGGAGACCACCAACACATTGACCATCTCGGTGGCCCCGATGAACCGGCCACCGATCGCTCGGGATGTCCAGATCGAGATGCCCGAGGGCGGCGTGGAAGAGTTCAATGCCTTGGCCAATGATTCCGCGGGCCCCAACGAGGACGCATTCCAGACGATCCGGGTGATCAGTGTCGATACGACAGGCACGCAAGGAACGGTCGAGTTGCTGAATGCCGAAACGGGTGCTTTCCGCTTTACTCCGCCCGATCCGCACTTCAATGGCCAGACGACGTTCTCCTACACCATCCAGGATGATGGCCAATCGATGATCGATGGCCAGATCGTGGATGACTTCAAGACCGATTCGGCCGTGGTGACGATCACCATCTGGGAAGTCAACGATCCGCCGGTTGCCGAAGACGATCTGGTGCTGATCGATCCGCAGCCCGCGGTCGGGCAGCAGTTCCGGTTCCACGTTTCAGAGTTGTTGAGCAACGATCGCCCGGGTCCGCCGAACGAGAGCGACCAGACGTTGACGATCATCAACGTATCGACATCGGCCAAGGGCGCAACGGTCGTTCTGGACGGCGATGAAATCGTCTATACGGTTCCCGCGGGCTTCGATCATGTCGATACGTTCGAGTACACCGTTCAAGATGACGGGACAACGCGCGGCCAGCCCGACCCGAAGACGGACACGGCCACGGTGACCGTTCGCGATGTGGTGCTCAGCTCCGTTGCCGGCTACGTCTACATCGATCTCGATGAAAACGGCCAAAAAAACGCGGGTGAACCCGGCATCGCCGGCGTCAGGATTCAATTGAGCGGCACCGACTTGACGGGGAATTCGTTTGTCGAAGAGACGGTGACCGACGGCGATGGCCGTTATGAGTTCTCGGGCGTCTTCCCCAGCCAAGACGGGACGATGTACACGATCTCACAGCCCGAGCAACCCGCCGGGATGCGGGACGGTTCCGCCTCGCCCGGTGACGGTGGCGTGGTCAGCAATCCGAACGAGATCCGCGTGCAGGTGCCGCTGATCGGATTCGGGTCCGACCCCAACAACAGTATTACGGACAATAACAATTTCGGGGAACGAGGACTGTTGGCCGAGTTCACCTCGATCAATCCCTACCGCTCGCTGTTGTGGTCGGAGATCAACGGCAACAATCCCTTGTTGGCGTCGGGCTGGTTATTCGCCACCAATGCGGCGGGCGATTTGCAGTGGTATATCAACATCGGTGGCTGGCAGCATTACGTGCCCGGCCAGTCGGTGGATGCCGACTCGCACCATTATCAAGTCCAGATCAATAACGGCTCGATGTGGGTAACGGATCAGAACGCAGACGTCGAGCGCTGGCTATCGGTGGACCTATCTAGCGGTCGCATGAAGCAACTATCGGCCAACGGAAGCACGATCCACCACATCATCGGCAGCGCGGATCTGTTCGATCTGCCCAGTTATGACCCCCCCACCACCAACGGCGGCAACGGGGGCGGTTCCGGCGGCTTGTTCTCCGGCGAAGGGGAAGCCGACCAGTACGCTCAAGCTGTCGACGCGCTGTTCGCAGCCTACGAATAGTCCGAACGTGTCTCACTCCCATCCCCCCCTCTTTCTCCTGAAGAGGGGGGGCGGGAGTTAGTCGCGAAGCGACGACATGCAATAGCCACGGACGCGAGTCCGTGGGACACGCGACGCCGCATCATCCAAGAGTCGCAACGCGACGGCAGGTGTCCCATGGCCGCAACCGAA
>REEF01000291.1 GCA_007695205.1 Planctomycetaceae bacterium | reverse complement strand
GGATCGAGACTGCGAGCCGTGCGAAGATATCATTGTGGATGTGGTGGACCGGTACGGTCAGGCGCTGCCTGCCATGGATGCCGCGTTGGGGATCGCCTGGAACCATGGACGTTTTCAAGTCCGAGGCGGTTACGAGATGACCAACTGGTTCAACTTCGCCGATCGATCGATGTTCCCCGACGAGACGCACGAAGGTGCCTATTCGCCAAAATCCACCGATGTACTGCTGGATGGTTTCTTCCTGCGTCTGGTCTACCGACACTAATCGCAATTCGCAACATCCCGTTCGTGGCCAAAGAGCCTAACGATCTCGCCGACGAGCGGCGAGGATTTGGAGCCCATCGTTCGCCGCGAAGTAGGGACAAAAACCGGATCAAAGACATTGGTCTTGACACACGCAAATTGAACACCCAGGTCGGGAGTCGTTTTCGGCCGAGCGGTCTTCCCTATGGTTGATCGTTGGCCGAGAACGACTCCCGATCCCCGCCCGCGTCACCCATTTACCTTTGTGTCGCCATGTCGTCAAAGTCAGCGGGGATCAGTCCGATCTGGCGCTGGACCAGGGTTGGGTTGGTGGCGAACAGATCGGTAAAGTCGTTGAACTCGCGGAGCATGCGGTCATCGAAAAAGCCATCGGCTGGGAACATCTCCTTGCCATCGAGGGCGGCAAACTGGGGGTTGGTGGCCATGTTGGGCTTCTTAATCGGGTGTTCGCGGTCGTATTGCGCCAGCGTTCCGCGTCCGCTGCCAAAGACACTGCGGTCGTGTTCGGGGACGCGCAAGAAGAAGGCGTTGTTCTCCAGCAGAACGTGTCCGACCAGATGGGAGCCGGCCTTGCGGGCCAGGTTGTCGGTGACGATGTTGCTGCGGACCACCACGTCGCGGCGCTCGTGGCCGCCGCCGGTGGCGAGCGATACGATATCGGATCGGACGAAGACGCTGTGTTCGATGACGACGTTGGTCGATCGTCCGACTTCCAAATTGTTCCATCCCGAAAGCGAGACGCAGTTGCGGACCAGCAGATCGCTGACGGCCGCGGCGGTCAGCAAGGCCGAATCGGTGCCCTGGCCTCGCCCGTCGTGGAAGATTCGGGTCAGGCGAATGTGATGGGCGCGCAGCAGGCCGAACGTGCCCGTTCGCATGCGTCCGCGTGCATGGTCCTTGACGTACAAGCCGTCGATGTGGATGTGCTGCTTGTTGAAAATGGTAAAGGCGTTCTGCAACTGCTTGTGGTTGCCGTCCATGACGACCTTTTCGCCGGGATGGGAACGGAAGGTGATTGCGGCGTCCTGCTCGCCGGTCGTACGCAGGCGAATGTGTTCGTAGTAGACGCCTTCGCCGATCAGGATCGTGTCGCCGGGGCGAGCCTGGTCGGCCGCATGGTTGATGGTGCGCCAAGCCTGCTGCCGCGTCAGGCCGGTGCGGCGGTTGTCGCCATCGGCGGCGACGTACAGCGTGCGCGGCGATGCGTCCTGCGCGGTGGTGGTGAAAACCAGCGGCTTGTCATCCAGGCCCACGACGGTGGCCGTCAGATCTTCGCGAATGCCGTCCTCGGTGTCGTCGATCACGCCCAGCAGCTCGATGCGGAAGAAATATGGTGTTCCGGGCGTCAGCCCGGTCAGGCTGAAGGTGTTGAAGTTCTCGATCGGGTTGGCGGGGTGGTAGGCGCTGACGCGCGAGAGCGTCACGGTGTTTTCCATGCTCGCGGTGGTCCCCCAGCGGACGCGAAAGATGGCCGGGCGCGAGGACCACCATTCCAGGTTGGCTGTCGTCGCCGTGACGGAGTGAACCATGGGGCCGTCGACGTGGACCTGGTTGCCGGCATAGCGGACATGAGGTAAATAAACGCCAAGCGGCCTGCCCATGGGGCCACCGGTGGCGAAAGATCCGGGGTTCTGCAGGATCGGTTGGTTCGCGGCCGAGGAATATTGCGGGGTCAACTGCTGGGAATGCCGGTCCGTCAGCTTCGGACGCAGACGCTGCAGGTCCTGCAAGGCCCAGGAACGCTCGGCTACCTGCCAGACGTGATCGGCCGAGCCGTAGCTGTTGTAGTCGCTGTAGAGAATCGCATCCGGACTGTCCGAGCGCACGCCCGGACCGTGGGCGTTGTCGAACAGGTTGCCGGAGAGAAAAACGTGGTTGCTTTCCTGCAGGTCGATCGCCGCTTCGGTGAATCGCGTGAACTCGCCATGCGTGACGCGCAGGTGGTCGGTGTTGGTAGCGGTCAGCGAGTTGGCTTCGCCGAAAAACCGGCAGTTGTGGAAGTGGATGTGCGAGCTGTCACGGACCGTGACGGGGCTGGTGAAATTCAGTCGCTCGAACTGGACATGGCGCGTCTGCTGGACGGACACCGCGCCCTGGATAACGACTTCTCCCAGTCCTCGGCCGCGAAGGTGGATCGGTCGGTCGGACTGGTCGGATCGCGGGGGCATCGGCAGCGCTTCGTGATAGGTTCCTTCGATCAGATAGAGCGTATCGCCCGGCTGGAGTTGCTGAGCAGCGTGTCCGAGGCTGCGCCAGGCGGTGGCCAGGGCCAGGCCGTCGGCAGCGTCGTCGCCGGTCGGCGCGACGTAGTAGATGTTCTGCTGGTACGGAAACGCGCCTTGATCGGTCCCGCTGGGCCCTCTGCCGCGGAAGCGGCTGGTCGCCTGCAACCGGTAGTCGAAGTTGTCCGGGTCGGCGAATTCCTGGCGCACGTCGAGTTGACGTTCGGCGCTCAGCAGCAGAGTGTCCTCGGATCGCAGCCGGTCATGCCCGGCGCCGAAGCCCCCGGCCAGCGTGTTGAAATCACTGCGGAACCATTCGATGGCTCGCATCGCCACGTTGCGCTCGGCGATGTGGCCGGACGCGGCGCCCTTGATGCGAATGTCGATGGGATTCCCCCAGGCAAGATTGTTGACCAGCTTGGATCGCGCCGGCTCGCCGCGCTGGACGGCGTCGTCGCTGACGCGGATATTGACCCCCTTGTGGCCGTTGAGGAAGGAGATCGAGTCGCGGATGAAATCGCGTCGCGGCTGGTGGAGGGTCAGTCCGCCGAACGGACCGCCGTAGCGCGAGCTGTTGGCCCAGGCGACGCAGCGTTCGATGGTGTTGTCGCCGCTGTTGTCGGAGCTGGAGTTGCTGCCAATCCCCCGGCCGTTGAAGCAGGCGTAGCTGTCACGGATGGTGCAGCGGCTGGCGTTCATCAGATACATGCCCCAGACTCCGCCGCCGGTACCTTCGCGATGCGGGACGAAGTTCGAACCGTTGAATCCGGTCGCGGCAAGACCCTGGACGATGACGCGCTGGGCGTCGCGCAGGTACAGGCCGTGGGTTCCGGTGGCCGAGACCGTGTATCGCCGCGCCGTCGCCGGTTGCATGTCGGGTGGGGAAAGGTAGAGCTGGCCGGCAGGCCTGTCGTGGAAGAAGGTTCCGGGCGCGAAGTCCAGCTCGTGCAGGTCGGGCGTCGCTTCCAGGATGCGCAACGTGTCCAGTTCGTTGACGGTGTGGGCGTCGCCGTCGTAGTCGGTGACGTAGGTGAAACGCGTGCCTTCGACCTTTCGCAGGGGCGGCAGGGCTACGTCGCCGCGCATCAGAACGGTGCCCGGGATCTCGGCTTGGATGATCGTGTCGACGTCGGCGCCACCCAAGCCCGTGCGCCGGACGCTGCCGAAGTATTCGCCGGGAGCGATCGTGAGCGTATCGCCGGGCTGGAGACTGTCCACGCCTTTCTGGATGGTGGCAAATGCCCAACGCGGCGACCGGCCATCGTGCCCATCGTTCCCCTCGGTACAGACGAAGTAGTCCGTAGCGTACAGCGGAACGGCCAATAAGATCGAGACGCACAACGCGCAAGCGATCAAAGTGGTAAACTTCAACGTGGTAAACTTCAGCATGGCAGTGCCCTTTCGTGTCGGACCATGTTCAGATCGTTATCGTAGCACAGGATGCTCGAAGATGGCTTCGGATCACGGTCTCGGCTCATCCGGTTCCGGTGGTGGGTCCACGACGTGCGAGTCGATCACTTCCGGCCCCTCCGCGAATCGGCTGCCGTTGGACGGGTGAGACACGACCGTGAAATGCGTTCGGAACCAGCGTATCAGCCGCTTCCGGTACCAGGCTCGGCACCAGGGAATCAACAGTGAAAAGCCAAAGGCATCGGTCAAAATCCCGGGGGTCAGCAGCAAGGCACCGGCCAGAAAGATCATCACGGCGTCCACCATCGATGCACCGGGCAGATGGCCAGCGGCCAACTCCTGCTGGATGACTCGATAGGTCCGGAATCCTTCGCTACGGGCCAGAATCGTTCCAAGCACGCCGGTGACGATCACCAGCCCCAGCGTGAAAAGCCAATTGGTCAGATCGGCCAGGTACAAGAGCAAGGCCAATTCAACCAGCGGGACGATGGTGAACAGAAGCAGTAATTTGAAAAACACGAGCGGTGATTCCTCAAGAACAAACGGCAGACGGCAAGGCCCCCAAAAGCATCGCCGGACTTTAGGCTCTGTCAGAAAAGGAGTCTGCCCCTCTCCGGGCACACCGTATTTTTCGAATTTTCAGCGTGCCCTCCAAAGGGTCAGCCCCCTTTTCTGACAGAGCTTAGTTGTATCCGCTCGCGACCGGTTCCACCAGTTGCGGTCGGGAGTCGTTTTCGTTGGAGTTCACGATTCATCGTGCCCCGTGGAAGGCTAAGCAGCCCAGCACGCTAAACCGTGAACCTGGTTGACCAGGGGGCTTTCCGCTGGCATACTCTGTGGCTCGAAAGAGCGAACCGCTCGAATTACCGAAAGGACGGCCAAATCTTGAACAAGCAAGCTTTCGTCAGCCTGCTGACACCTCCCGGTCGCGGGGCCGTGGCGACCGTTGTCGTCGGTGGGCAGGATTGCGTCGCTTGCGTCGCAGAACGATTCGACGCTGCCTGCGGACGACGGCTAGACGAATTGGTGATCGATCGCATCTTTTTCGGACGTTGGCGTTCCCGCGAAGGTCCCGGCGAGGAACTGGTGGTCTGCCGACGATCGGATTGGGTCGAGATTCATGGGCACGGCGGACGTGCTGCGCCAGCGTCGATCATCCAGGACCTTGTCGAAGACGGCTGCCGTGAAATGGCTTGGCCCGATTTGCTCTGGCAGACATCGGCCGACCCATTTGCCGCCGAAGCCTGCATCGCCTTGACTCAGGCTCGCACCCAGCGAACGGCAGCCATCTTGATGGACCAGGTCCGCGGAGCGCTGCGCGAACAATGGGAAAAAGTAATCAGGGCTTTAGAATCGGGAGACATTCCGACCGCTTCTGCGTCGATGGAAGAACTGACCCAACAAAGTTGTATCGGATTGCACCTGATCCAGCCGTATCGCGTGGTGCTTTGTGGACCTCCCAATGTCGGCAAAAGCACCCTGATCAATGCTTTGCTGGGCTACCAGCGATCCATCGTTTACGACCAGCCCGGAACGACTCGGGATGTGCTGACGACCCACACGGCTTTGGAGGGATGGCCGATCGAATTGTCGGATACAGCCGGTCTACGAGATCAGGCTTCAGGGGTCGAAGCCGAAGGAGTCGAACGTTCCCGTCAGCAACGCGAGAAAGCGGATTTGGTTTTGTTGATTTACGATGCCAGCCAGAGTTCGCCGGAGGTTATCCTCACCGAAGGCAGCGGCCAACAACACTTGACCATCTACAACAAGATGGACCAAAGGTCGAGCGGCTTGGACGGTGAAGGGATCTTTACCAACGCACTGACAGGAGACGGCGTCGGCGATCTGGTCAAAGCGATTGTGGAAACGTTGGTTCCGTTGCCCCCAAGGGCAGGGCAAGCCGTGCCCTTCACGCACCGGCAAGTCAAGGCCTTGAAAGCAAGCCAAGTCCAACTTTTCAGCGACCAGCCCCAGACGGCGGCGGCCATCCTTCGTGCTGCCGCGAGAGTCGGTCCGGTCGTTTCATCATAAGTTAGGACGGATTGCCAATCCGTCCTACCCGTTTATGCAACGATGGCGTTTACGAGG
>REEF01000538.1 GCA_007695205.1 Planctomycetaceae bacterium | reverse complement strand
AATCAAGCTCTTCATCATTCGGACCCTTTCATTCCATCGTGCGATCTCTTTCACAACCATGTCACCGACGCCATTATAACCATCGGCCAGAAAAAGGGGACGGGGGTCTTTTCTCGGATGCAGCCATAACCGTGCGAAGCCAGCACAGCCCGGATGCATCGTAGGCCGATCGAACCAGGAAACAGAATCGGTTGGTCGCTAACTTTGTGAAAGAGTTAACGATCGTGGACATTCGTTGCACAAAAACTGCGTCAGATTGGCAAGCCGTCCTGCTTTTTTTGCAGGGATGGGGTATATTGTTCCTCGACAAATAGACCAATCGCTGCCGGGGGGCGAGCCAAGCGGTGGTCGCCCCTGAACGATTTCAACCGTGCGAATACCAACGGGAGGTTCATGATGATCGACGGAAAACTGGGAGTCGCCATCCATGGGGTGGGGCAAGTTGCCTATGCACATGCAGCAAGCTGGATTCGTAATCCGCATGCTGAGATCGTTTCGGTCAGCAGCCGCAATCCGCAGAGCGCTGCGGCGTTGATCGAGCATTTTCAATTGAAGTGCCCGGTCACGGAAGGGTTCGAACAGGTGCTGGCCAATCCGGCCGTCGATATCGTCAACCTGAGTGGCCCGAACTATGTTCACGCGCCGCAGGGCATCGCTGCAGCTCAGGCCGGCAAGCACGTCCTGATCGAAAAGCCCATGGTGCTGACCCTGGATGAAAATCGCCGTCTGCGCGACGAGATCGACCAGGCGGGCGTCAAGAGCGTCGTCGGTTTCGTGCTGCGCTGGAACCCGTTGCTGGAAACATTGCGATCGTTGCGCGCCAGCGAAGCGATCGGCCGGTTGATCTATATCGAGGTCGATTACTGGCACGGTCTGGGGCCAGCGTACACCGGCTGGTCCTGGGCTCATACGGTCCAGACGGGCGGCAGCGCCAGCCTGCTGGCCGGTTGCCATGCCTTGGACGCGTTGCGATGGCTGGCCGGCTGCGAAGTCGTCGAAGTGTCGGCCATGTCCAACAACGCGAAAGGCCTGTACGAGTACGATGCCAATGTCGTGGCGGTGATGAAGTTGGAGGACGGCATGATCGCCAAGTCCTCAGTACTGCTGGACGCCGATATTCCCTACTCGTTCAATATCGATCTGATCGGCACCGAAGGTTCGTTGCGCGACAACCGCATCTGGAGCAAGAAACTGCTGCCCGGCCAGACCTCGTGGGCAACCATGCCGACCCTCCTGCCTGATTCGGGCGACGTCCATCACCATCCGTTCGATGCCCAGATCGATCACCTGGTCGACAGTATCCGCGAGGATCGCCAGTCGCACTGCAATGTGGCCGACGCGTATCACACACACGAACTGTGCCTGGCCATCGACCGATCGATCGCCGAAGGAGGCCGAACCATCCGATTGCCATTGGAGTGAACCGTGGCCCGACAAGCGATGACGCCGCGTCAACGGTGGCTGGCCCTACTGGACGGCGATCGGCCCGATCGCATCCCCACGGACTATCAGGCGACCGACGAGGTGACCGCTCGGCTGCTGCGGGACCTGCAATGCAACGACATCGAAGCGCTCTACCGGCAACTGCACATCGACGCGCGGCGCTACGTCGCCGCGACGCCGCTCCGCACCCACCACCCCGATGATCCTGGCGCCGATCTGTGGGGAATCCGGTATCGGACGATCGATTATGGCGGTGGCGCCTATCGCGAGCCCGATCATCACCCCCTGGCCGCGATGACCGAGGTGGCTCAGATCGATGCGTGGCGCTGGCCCGAACCGGACGACTTCGACTATCAAGCCATCAGCCGCCAATTGGATGCCGACGATGGGTACCGCCCCATTCACTGCGGTTGTTTCGAGCCGTTTTTGCTGTACGGCTACCTCCGCGGACTCGAACGATCCTTCGAAGACTTGGCGCTACGCCCCGAGATCGCCGATGCCATCCTGGGCCATCTGTTCGATTTCCACTACCACCATTTGCGGCGCAGCTTCGAAGCCGGGGGCGGGCGGATCGATCTGACCTGGGTCGCCGAGGATCTGGGCTCGCAATTCGGCCCGTTGATCAGCCTGGAGACCTACCGCCGTTTCCTGCTGCCTCATCAGATCAACATGGCCCAGCTCGCTCGGTCGTTCGGAATCCACGTTATGTACCACACCGACGGCGCCGCGCGGCTGTTCCTACCGGATTTGATCGATCGAGTCGGCATCGAGATCCTGAACCCCATCCAGTGGCGTTGCCCGGGCATGGAACGCGAGGGGCTTGTGGCCGATTTCGGCGACCGGCTGATCTTTCACGGATCGATCGATAACCAGCAGACGCTGCCATTCGGGTCGCCCGACGACGTTCGCGCGGAGGTCTTCGAGAGCATCGCCATCTACCGCTCGGCTCGCTGGATCTGCAATCCCTGCCACAACCTTCAGCCCAACACGCCGACAGAGAACATCTTGGCCATGTACCAGGCCATCCATGCACGCGGACGTCTGGGCGAAAGATGACCGCCACGGCTTATCCAGAAATGCAAGGGGGGCGGGAGTCGTTTTCGGGCAAGCTCGTTTCTATAGGTTTGGTTGTTGGCCGAAAACGACTGCCGTCCCCATCGTCTCTATACTGCACTGCCTGGGTATTTGAATCGCCAAAACTTTTTGTTTGCCAATGAAAAACTGGCTTCTACTGCAACGTTAGCAAGGGCAAGGCCCAGTCGACCGGGGACAAAGTAGCGTTGTTCTTCCAGGATGCGGCGTTTGCCAAGGGCTGCGAAATCAAGAATTCCGGTGCGGACTGAAGCTATCCGAAACGCGGACGCGACGGCGTCGGGGCAACGGAGGCGTCGGCACGGAAGCAGCATCGAGGGCGACCCGAATGGCGTCGCCCTTTTTTTATTTGGCGGAAGGCCCCGTTTCCGACTTGCAGTTTGTCCGGCTCAGAAAGACAATATAGGTTTGCTGACCGGTTTGGCATCGGTTGCTCACATATTGACCTTGGGAGATGGCACGTGCGTTTTTTGGGATGGTTGGTTCTTGGATCGATGATGCTCTGGGTCGTTCCGCTGCAGGCGGAGTCCCACAACGTCCCGCCGGAAGGATTCGAGGCCTTGTTCAATGGCCGCGACCTGTCGGGATGGCATGGCATGGGACATTTCGATCCTCGCAAGTTGGCGGCGATGAGTGACGAGCAACGCGCGGAGAAGCGTGCGACGGACATGATCGGCGTCCGAGAACACTGGACGGTGGAAGACGGCCAGTTGATCAATGATGGTCGGGGGCCGTACCTGACGACAGACCGCGAGTTCGGTGACATCGAGTTATGGGTGGATTACAAGACGGTTCCCCAAGCCGACAGCGGCATCTACTTACGGGCGACGCCTCAAGTTCAGATCTGGGACTATACCGAGCAGGGTGGCAAGTGGCATATTGGCGCCGACAAGGGTTCCGGTGGCCTGTGGAATAATTCGCCCGGTGCTCCGGGCAAAGACCCGCTGGTGCTGGCCGATCGCCCGTTCGGCGAATGGAATCGATTGCGGATCGTTCAGGTGGGCGCGCGCACCACGGTTTACCTGAATGACCAGTTGGTCGTCGACCACGCGATCTGGGAGAACTTCTGGGACCGCAATCGCCCCTTATTTCCACGCGGGGTGATCCAGTTGCAGACTCACGGCGGCGAGATCCGTTGGCGGAACATTTTCGCGAGGGAAATTCCGCCCGAGGAAGCGAATCGCATTCTGGCTTCGCACGGCAACGAGGGGTTCCAGTCGATTTTCAATGGCCAAGACCTGACGGGATGGACCGGTGCCGTCGACAACTATGAAGTCCGCGACGGAGCGATTGTTTGCCAGCCGGGTCGAGGCGGCACGTTGTACACCGAAGCGATTTACGAGGACTTTGTTTCTCGGATGGAGTTCCGTCTGCCGCCGGCGGGCAACAACGGGTTGGCCATCCGCTACCCGGGTTCGGGCAATCCGGCCTACTCGGGAATGTGCGAGGTGCAGATCCTGGATTCCGAACATCCCCGCTATGCCAAGTTGGACCCGCGCCAGTATCACGGTTCTGTTTACGGCATGGTGGCGGCGCATCGCGGTTATCTTCGCGAGGTCGGTGAATGGAATTTTCAGGAAGTCACGGTCCAGGGCTCGCAGATTCGAGTCGAGTTGAATGGCAACGTGATCCTGGATGCTGATGTCCGCACCGTGACCGAATTTATGGACAACGCGGCTCATCCGGGCAAGGATCTGCCACGCGGCCACTTCGGTTTCGCAGGGCATTCGGATCCGGTCGAGTTCCGCAATGTGCAGATGCGTTGTCTGTCATCCCAGTCGGACGTTGCGGACGAAACGCAAGACGAACGTTAATTGATTCCGTGCGAGCGGATCGACAGCCACATGGGGAGGGTTCGCCACATGACACGTATCCTAGTTGTCGAAGACAGTCAGACGCAGATTATCCACATCTGCGGCCTTTTGGAACGGTCAGAATGGGACGTCGATACTGCCGCCAATGGCAAAGAGGCCGTCCAACGTCTGGAAGCAGGCGAACAGTACGATCTGATCTTGACGGACCTGATGATGCCCGAAATGGACGGTTTGCAGTTGGTGCGGGCCGTGCGTGTCCACTATCCGGGGACGCCGGTGATCCTGATGACCGGCCAGGGCACCGATTCCCTGGCGATCGAAGCTTTGGAAGACGGCGCGGCCGGCTATGTGCCCAAATCCATGTTACACGAGCGGTTGGTCGAAGAAATCGCTCAGGTGCTGCATGCGTCCGAAGTCGACCGCAGCTACGAACGGCTGTTGAGCTGCTTGCATCGAAACGAATTCGAATTCGAATTGCGCAACGAAGTCACGTTGATCGATCCGCTGATCAATCTGTTGCTGCAGATGATGGCCGGCATCCAGTTGTGCGATTCGACTAGCCGAATCCGAGTCGGTTTGGCATTGGAGCACGCCCTGTTGAACGCCTTGTATCGGGGCAACTTGGAGATCAGCTCTGCCGAAATGCAGAGCATGCACGACGTGCTGCTCAGCGGTCGAGGCACCATGCTGATCGATCAACGACTGGCCGACTCGACGTTCAGTGACCGCAGGATTTTCTTTGATGTGCAGATGTCCCACGAGGAAGCTCGATTCGTGATCCGCGACCAGGGTCCGGGCTTCGATGTCTCGCAACTTCCCAAACCGGGCGATCCGGATGTTCTGGAACGCGAGGGGGGGAAGGGCCTGTTGCTCATGCAGTCCTTCATGGATGAAGTGACGTTCAATCCGGCGGGAAACGAAGTCACGATGGTCAAGCGTCGAGACGCGTCACACCAGACTGAGGGAGGATAACCGTGATCGAAATCAAACGCAAAGATTCGGGAGAAGTGCTGCACCGGGTCGACGCTGATGCCTTAAAGGGCCACTCGCTGGCCGGGCTCAAGCTGGTCGGCGCCGATCTGAGAGCCCTTGATCTGGCCGGTGCCAATTTCCGCAATTCGGATCTACGCCGAGCGGATTTTACGGGAGCCAATCTGAAAAAGGTCAGCTTCTACGAGGCGAGTATGGGTGGAGCCGTTTTGGACAAGGTGACCGCCACCGAATGCGATTTCACCGAAGCCAATCTGGAAAGCGTTCGCGCTCATGACGCCGATTTTTCTCGCTCGGTTTTTCGCTACGCCAATCTGTCACAATGCGACCTGACCGGTTCGAAAATGATCGATGCTGATTTGAGCGTCGCCGATCTACGCGGGAACCTGACCAAGACCGACCTGCACCAAGCCGATCTTCGCGGCTCGAAACTCAATAGCGCCATCCTGGCCTCCGCCGATTTAAGCAAGGCCAAATTGGATGGCGCGAACCTGATGGGCGCGGATCTCAGCGGCGCTCACTACACGCCCGAACAGTTCCAAAACGCTCGTGCTACCGGCGTGGTCGGACGTTTGGGTACGCAACAAACGGGCCGCGTCAGAAAGCGACCGTGGTGGCAATTCTGGGGATAGCCCCTCGCCACCGTTCGTCGCAGGTTCTTACTCGACCTGCCACCAACGGCACACCGAAACCAGATTTCGCCGAGCTTCCTCAAGACCGGACTGCACCCGCAGGGCTTTACCGTGTTTACAGATCGTACAGCGTTTCGTCTACGGTCGGGGGGCGCAGTTTGCGGGCGACGTTGCCCAGGCTGCGGCCTTTGGCGGCACCACCGAACAACGAATCGTCGTCCTCCAGAAGATCACCCATCTCTTCGTCCAGCTTGTCGGGATCTTCGCCCGCCTCCAGCCGTCGCATGGCTTCTTCCATGCTCTCGCCCGGCTGCATGCCCGTCTTTTCGAACAGCTTGCGCATCATCCGGGCCATCTGGCGCGGATCATCCTCGTTGATCCCCTCGGCCTCGTTCATCAATTCCGACATGGCGGCTTCCATGGCGGCTTCATCCATGTCTGCGGGCAGATCGTCCTCACCGGGTTCCGCTCGACCCTTGGAGATGGCGAACCGGGACAAGTGGCGTTGCAGCTTGGGACGCTGGCATTTGGGACACGCCGGGCGCTTCGTCGTGTCGGGACGGCGCGCGAAGAAGTTGAAGACCACGTGGCAGTGCGAACAATAGAATTCGTAAATGGGCACGGTAGCGTTTCCCGAAGGCAAAAGAACGGACAACCCCAGCGCGCGTGATTCTGGTGGGATCACGGTATTTTGTCAAGGCTTATCGTGCGGTTTTCAGGGCCTGCGTCACGGCCAGCGGTCCGCTGACGCTAACGATCACGGGCCGATCAGAAAACGGTACGCGAAGACCTCCGGCTTGGCTTGCACCCGCAACGGACCGTCAACTTTGCGGGTAAACAGGACTTGATCGTCATGGCCGATCGCTTCGATACGGGTGGGCGCAGGCAGCTTCCACGGCAATCGATCCCAACGGACGGTAAATTCGGTTTCCACATGGCCGCTCAACGGCAACGGGATCAGCCAAACGGCATCCTCGTCACGGACCAGACGACAGCCGCCGGCGGTGACTACCGGGCCGAAATCGACGGGCAGGGACTGCGGGTTGTTGCGATCGTCGAACGCATCCGGCACGCTGATGGTGGGAATCCAGTCGAACCCGTCGGTTCGCTGTTGCTGGCCGGTCAGCCGCACCGTGCCCAACCGGATGCGGCGGTCGCCGTCATCTAACCCCTGGATCTCTAGTCGCGGAGCGCCCCCCGAAGGATGATAGAGGCCGACTCGCAGTTCCCATTGGTCCCCGGGCTGGCTGGCTTCCGGCACGTTTGCTGTGGCTCGCATGCGAATCGTTCCGCTACGCTGCGTGGTCAGGATCGATCGGTCGTAGCTGGCCTGGAAGGCGATCTCGCCGCGATCATCGACCAGATGCAGGAAGGGCACGTAGCCGTCGGGGATCGGTTCTTCGGCGTGCCAATCGATGTGCCACTCGATCCTGCCCGGATCGGTCCAGGCGACCGCTTCGACCTGGGGGCGTATCCTTGTTTCGCCACCAGCCATCTGTCTGCCATGAAAATAGACCTGTCCCGGCGCGGCGGCCGTCTCGACGATCTGATCGTCGTGGCGGTGGATGGACGCTCGCACGATCCCCTCGTCGGTCGCGGCGCGAGCCAAGAATCCGAAGGGGGGCAGGACGTGACCTTCCACCGACCAATCGGTCGTGCCTCGGTTGACCCACACCCGACCGCCACCGGACCAGCAGATCTGCTGCCGGTGCAGGTCGCCGTCGACGAAGGTTATCCGCTCGATCTTCCTCAGGGCCAACGCCCGCATCAGATCCTGGGTCAGCCAATACTTTCGCACAACATCGCGGCCGAAGGGTTGGCTGACCATCCCCGGTCGACCCGTCAGAACTTCGGTGGTGATATAGTCGTCGCTGTAGATGCCGTGCAGCCGTGCGTCCCATCCGGCTTGGTAGCGGAGCGAGTATCCGGCGCCGTGAAGGATGAACCGATGATGGTGAGCGAAATCGAGCCAAGCGATTCGCTGCGCGTCTTCGCAACGGATATCCCACACGCTCCACGTGTACTCCTGTCCCGGCACCGGCCGGCCGACTCGCAGATGATTGGCCGTGGCTCCGTCCAACCAGCCAATCAATTGATCGTGGCCGCTTTCCGAGATCTGCGGTGCATCATCGCCCAGCAGTTCGCGGATCCAGGCGAAATGCTGGCCCCATATTTCGCGTGTTTCGCGAGCGTCGCCAAACCGTCCCTCGGCGGTCCAATAATCGTGCGGCCGGATGCTGGACCAGACATCGATGAAGTAGGCCGTGGGGCTCAACTGCCGATCGATGGTCCGCAGATTGGGCTTCAGCAGGGGCGCGACACGATCCGGTCGGTAGCGATACGATTGAGCCTGACGGCCTCGATTGAACCAGGCGCGAACTGGGCGGCCCTGGGCGGAAAAAGCGATATTCTGCTCGTAGGAAAAACTGTCTGCATCGGGGTACAGGTCGATGTAGTTATCGTGCAGGGCAAACAGAACGTCCGCCTCGCGACAGCTCTCGATCATCGCGACCAATTCGGCTTCGGTGCCCAGTCGCGGATTGGGCGGGTAGATCTCCGGCAAACGATAGTCGTATCCCCAACGCTGCCAGTTGTGCCAGATCACGACCGAATCGGTCAGCCCGTATTGGAAAGCGCGTTGCAGGGCTTCGTTCGACTGGCCATAACGGCCACCCCACAGATCGAAAACGAACCGGCCCGCCAGCCGCGGCACCCCGGCGGATGCCTGCCAGCCGCACGTCTCGCGGTAGTGCCGCGCCGCGTCCCAGACGTCGGCGGCCGGGATCAATGTCCACGTCGCTTCGCCGGTGGTTGTCAGCGAGTATTGCCGCTGGGCGGGATCGACCACCAAGGCTTCGGGCGGCAGATCGACGGCTTGGACCAGCGACATGCCGTTCTCGAAATCCAACCCCACATGCGAACTGGCCAGCCGATGCCCGTCAAAGTTCAATCGGAACGCCTCGGGACGTTGGATGACATTGCCATGCCCGGCATAGACTCTCGATACCGATTGGCTGAACGGTCCGATGCTCAACGATTCGATCCGCGGCGCGAACCAGGGTCGTCGGGGCGGAGTATTTTCCAAGCGGAATTCCGCTTGCAGGCCCTCGGCTGCGCATCGCAGGTGGACGACCAGATCGAACGAACCACCAGCGCCGGAGAAACGGTGCCGCACGCGACGGCCGTTTTCTGAGTCCTCCCACACCACGTCCTCCAGCGTCCAGGGCGCCTGGGCATCGTCCAGTCGCTGGCCCATCACCTGGACGGGAAAACCGCGGAAGACTAACCGGCGATCGCCGCCGTCCAGTTGCACATCCGCATCCAGCAGCCCGCGGAGCCCGGGCCAGATACGTACCTGGTAATCGGCATCGCCAACCCGCAAGCTGCCCAACGGCAGGGCATTCGCCTGGTCTTGCGGCGGAAAGGGCCGTGGTGCAGGGGGATCGCCCGCCGTCAAGATCGGTTCGGCCCAATACGATTGATCGAAGGCCGTGTTCTTCTTCGGTCCCGGATGCGATTCCAGTTGCAATCGGACTCGCTGCCCGGCAAAGCGGCTCAAGTCCGCCTGGCCTTCGGTCCAGGTCTTCGCGTTCGAATGTCGCTCGAAAACCACCTCGCCCAACTGGCCATCAGGAGCCTCGAGCGGCACCACTCGCACGCGGAAGGTAACGCCGTCGCCCTCGCCCGCCGGCGTGACGGCGTGGGCAAAATGCAGATCGATCCGAGAGGCTTGGGGCATGGCCAGCGGGTACTCGATCCAAGCGGTCCCCACGTGGCCGTCGGCCCATGGCGGGTGGATGCCTACGATCGTGCGAGCCCCATTGTCCAGCGTCTGCTGCGAGCCGACCGTGATCGAAGCCCGAGTATCGTGGTCGCTGCCAGTCCAGCCGGTGGGCATCATCCGCGGCGCTTGGCCGAAAACCTGGATCCCCGCGCGGTAGACGGGCAATTGCCAGACGGCCAACCGGCGATCCGATTGCCATGCGATCGGCTGCCAAGGCAGGGGAGAACGCTCGACGCCCGGCTCGGGAACCTGAGCATCGGGTCCGGAAATGCGGGCGAGTGCATGGATCGGATAAAGGGCCGCATGGGTACCCTGTCCAGCCGTCACCTGGAACGGGACCACCTGCGATCGCCCACCGTCCACCGAAAAGGCGACCGCATCGGCCGGCTCACAGGTCCAGCGGTCGATCACACGCAACTGGACCTGGCCTTGCACGGTCTGGTCACCCAGATTCTCCAGCACCACGCGGACGGGGAAAGGCTTGTCCGTCCGATCGATCGATTCGGGTCCGTCGATCCGCACTCGCAACGACCCTGACGTATCGACGGGTGGATCGAAGCCTGGCGAAGGGGACGCAACCAGCATCCAGCAGGCAAGCATCCCGCTCGCGGTAAGCAGGGATCGACGCAAGGACATCATGGCTCACCGTCCTCATAAGCTATCGTAGCGGATTTCCAGAATCTCGAACTTCAGTGTGCCTTTGGGAACTTCGATCTCGACCCGTTCGCCGACTCGCTTGCCCAGCAGGCCCTGCCCGACCGGGCTGGTGATCAAGTACTTGCCCGAATCGTAATCTTCGTCGCCGGCGCCGACCAACGTGAACTGCTCTTCATCCTGGTAATCCAGGTCGCGGACCAACACGGTCGCGCCCAGAGCGACCTGATCTCTGGGGACCTTATCCGGGTCGACAATCGAGGCGTTCGCCAGGTCGCCTTTCAGCTTATTCACCTTCGCCTGCAATAACCCCATCGCCTCGCGCTGAGCGTGATACTCGGCGTTCTCGCGCAGATCGCCCTCGGCCCTGGCCACCGCGATCTTATCGGCGATCTGAGGCATCTCTTCCTGTTCCATCCGATCCACTTCTGCCTTGATCCGATTGTAGGCATCTCGCGTCATCGGTACGTAGCTGGACATTGGTTATCCTCCTGTCGTTTCCCTTCTCGCAGGAACGAGAAAAAAACCGGCTTCCGCAAAGGGAAGCCGGATTGATCGCTGATTCGGGTAAGTGCTGATTCGCGTCAGTGCTGATTCGCGTTGGTGGTCGTTGCTAACGTCCGTGCTTATCATAACGATTTGCCCGTGCCTGTAAAGCCCAGGCGTCTGTCAGGCAGCGCCGGTAGTCAAATCGCCCGACGCTTGCGCGTTGGGTTCATGCTTTCGGACCGAACCCCGTGATTCCGATCGTCTGGGATTCGACGTTCTCCTGTTCCTCGCGGGTCAGGCCGTACAGCCGGTACACCCGTTGGTCGATCGTCCGGTCGACGGCTTCCATATGCTGCTGGCCGACCGGATCGGGGTTTTCCTGGCTGACAGCGTTGCCCCAATGGATCAATTCACGAGCCGATTCGGCCAATTGCTTTTTGAGTTCGGCAGAGTGGGCGTCATCGGCGATGCAGATCGGCAGGCAGCCCAATTGGCCCTTGTTGATCGCCAGATAACCGCCCTGCAGCCGCTTGGCCTGAAACCGCAGACGGAACAGATACGACATCAGCTTGGAATTTAGAATCGCCAGCAGATAATAGGGATCCATCCGAGGCACCACGGCGTACAGCGACACGCCCAGGGCCAGGCCGCCGGGGTCCCAGGCCGCCTCCAGCCGACGTGACATGCCCGCGACAAGAATCTTCGACCGGCGATACAACTGCCGTTTTCGCAGCGTCAATTCGCTCGGATCGTCGGGCAGGTACGGACGTTCGAATCGCCGATGCATGAACCGCACCTGCACCCTTTGCACCCGATAACGGTCGACATTGCCGGTCACAACAAAGTCGAATCCTGTCCGCTCGGAATCCGCCGACCGTTCACGCAGCATGGCCGCCACGCGAGCTGCCTGAAATCCTGTCGTCCCGCTGTGGAGCTCCGATACTTGAGCCAGAGGCTTGGTCGCGACGCGACTTTCGACATCCAGGACACCGTGCAGATGCCAGCCGCCAACCGCTTGCAGGTGATGCTGGGCCACGTAATGCACCGGGCTTGGTCGGTCCAGATGGTCGATCCGATCGATCTGGATGATGCGGATGCGATGGTCGGGCGGCGGCGGCTGCTTCTGCCAGATCACGATGTACGGGTAGACGCTGGCGCCAGGAAAGACGCGACAGCCGGACAAATCGGCAATGGTCAACAGCGTGGTCTCCCTGGCCAGCATGGCACGACATTTCTCTGCATAGTTCAACGTGGCCAGTTTATTGGGGACGATCATCCCGCACAGACCGCCGGGGCGGAGCAGACGCAACGCCAGCTCGAAAAACAGCACGTACAGATCGTAGGCACCCGACGCGCACTGAAAATGGCGAGTCAACACACGCTTGACCGGATCGCCGTGGTGCTGTGAGAGCCGCCGGATGTTCACGTAGGGAGGATTCCCGATCACCGCATCGAATCCGCCCCTCCCGCCGTCGAAGACCTCGGGGAACATCCGCCGCCAGTCCGTCTGCCCCCATCCCGTCTTCGCATCGTTGCTGATCAACGCATCGCCGCAACGGATGTTCCCAGCCCGTCGACTCTCCAGTTGTTCTCGCTGATCCAGATCGGGCTCGACCCAAGCCGCTAGGGCCAGCCGCGCCCGCTGGACAGCCGCACGGTCCCGATCGACCCCGTACAAGACACGCTGCAGGACTCGGTCAGGCGAACAAGAATCGTCACCTGCCCATCTGGACGAGCACAGATGACGGAGAGATTCCAGCAGAAAGACCCCTTCGCCACAGGCCGGTTCGAGAATCCGCAGGTCGCCGATCGCCAGACCATCCGCCCTGAGTCGGTCCAGGGTTTCACGCACGATGAAACGCACCACGGGATCGGGTGTGTAGAACCGTCCTTCGGCCTTGCGTTGGTCCATCCTATCGCCTTCCAGCATCCCCCACCGTGGCACGTGCCGCGCTACCGCTCGTCAAACTTCCACAGATTTGTTAAATTCCAGGCTTCAACATACCGAAACGGCCAACGAAAGTGCTACCCATGACCATTGATGTCTACGCATTCTGTCCCGGAGGGACCAACAAGAAAATCAAGTATTGCCAGTGTGGCAAGGACATGCTGGGCGACCTGAATCAGGTCATAACCGCTATTACTGGGGGTCAGTTTGCCTCGGGCGCGGGGCATGTCAATCGTCTGCTGGACTCCCATGGCCCTCGGCCCTGCCTGTTGGCCATCAAAAGCAACCTCCAGTTGCAGATGGGCAATATAGAGGAACTGAACAAGATCACGGACACTTTCAACGAGCTGTACCCGGAGAACCCCATCGCGTTGTCACTCGCTGCGATTCGCTCGGCCGGTGAACATGACGTGGACGAAGCGCTGGATCGGATGCAGGACGCACTTGAGTTTCTCGGGGATGCTCCGCTGAACGACACGACCTATGCGGCGATCACGATCATGTCGCGTTTGTTGTTGAACCATGGGCATGTCGTCCCGGCGGTGGGCTACCTGACTCTCCAGGCGGCGATTGGTCCGGAGGAGGACGATTCCGCGTTCGACACGCTGAAAGCGATCTTTGGATCGCCTGGAGTGCCCTGTCTGTTGAAGTACAGCCCTGCGCCGCTTGATCGTCCCGAGGGGGCGCCCTGGGCGAACGCGTTAGAGGAATGCGAGCATCTGGCGGCTCGTGGTCGTTGGCGTAAGGCCGCGGCGATGCTGAAGGATTTGGATCAACAGTATCCCGACCAGCCGGCGATCCTGCAGAATCTGGCCCGCTACCAGGGCTGGCTGAATCAGTTACCCGAGGCCGCAACGACGCTGCGGCGTCTGGCCAGCCATCCCTCGTTGGACCTGGAGCATGCGGTGGAGATCGAGGCGATGGCCCAGTTGATGTCCGATGACGACCAGCAGATGGTTGACGAGGTGCTGCAGGTCTATCCCGTCGATGACAGTCAGCGGATGATGGAGCGTCTGCTATCGGAAAAACAAGTGATGCCGATCCCTGCCGAACAGGCCAAGCCGTCCGACGAGGGCAGTCCTCCGCCGAAAGGTGCTTTTTGGCTGTTGGATCGCGCCCAGCCACCTAGTGGCCGGGAACTGCAGTTGCACGAGATCCCGAACGTTTTGGGCGAGATGTATCTATACGGTCGCGAGACGGATCGCGACGCGCGGCTGGAGTTTGTCACGGTCAAGTCGGCGGATTACCAGCGCAAACTGGAAGTGCTGACGCAGTTTGTCGAGCAGCATTGTGGCGAACTGATCCAAGAGGAACCGATCGGGCAGGTTCCGGCCCAGGCGGCTGCAATGACTTGGCGATGGCGTTTGCCGGACGACACTCCGCGAGTCAAGCGAGAAGAGCTGGTCGAGCAGAAGCGACGCGAGATCAACTTGAATGTTTGGCCCGAGACACCGCTGGCCTGCCTGGGCGGCAAACGTCCGATCGACGTCGCCGGCGACGAAAACTATCGAATCCCGTTATTGGCGGCCATCCTGTTATTGGAGGATTCTGCGGAACGAGGGCGGACTGGTTTCGACTATAACGAACTACGAGCGAAACTGAATTTGCCGCAACGGCACGAGTTCTCTTTGGCGGACCATCCGTCGAAGCAGTTTTCCCCAATGCAATTGCACCTGGTGAAAGTAGACGACCTGACCGACGAGCAACTGCTGGAACTGTTCGAGATCGCCGTCGCCTACCGCCTGTCCACCGCCGGATTGCGGCTTGGCTACGAACTGTTGGGTCGACCCCACTTGGTCAGTCGAGCGGAGCGCCCCAAGATCTTGGACCTGATGTCTCGGCTGTCGAATTCCGTGGAAGAGATCTTGGAGTTCATCCGCATCGCCATCGACGACGTTTTGGCCTCGGGCCAGCCGCTGGCACCCTGGCTGCTGCGAGAGCTGGAAGTCCGTCTGATGATGGGCGATTCGCAGCGGGCGAACGAATTGTTGACGGAGCTGCAAACGAAATACATGCGGGAACCCGGGGTCGCCCAGGCGCTGTACTCGCTGCTGGTTCGTTTCGGCATCATCTCGCCGGACGGCCAGCCTCGACAACCGGGCGCGGGTGCACCTGCGCAGCCGATCTCCGAACCGTCCCAGGCCGCTGCCGCATCGCCCGGGGTCTGGACTCCGGACGGCCCGCAGGCGCCGTCGGGTGGCGGTGAAAAACCGAAGCTCTGGGTCCCCGGCATGGACTGAGTCATGATCGAACCGTCCCGCGACCAGCCGCACATGGCCCTTGCCCTGGAACTGGCCGCGCGCGGTCTGGGTGGGGTCGAGCCCAATCCGATGGTCGGTTGCGTGATTGTCGCGGGCGACCGGGTGGTGGGCCAAGGCTGGCATGCCCGCTTCGGCGGCTCCCACGCGGAGATCGAGGCCTTGGCTCAAGCCGGTTCGGCCGCCGCTGGTGCAACGATGTACGTAACGCTCGAGCCCTGTTGCCATCACGGCAAGACCCCACCCTGCACGGAGGCCATTGTTCGAGCCGGGATCCGCCGTGTCGTCGTGGCTCATCGCGATCCCTTCCCCCGCGTCGATGGGGGAGGCATCGACCAATTGCGAGCTGCAGGGGTCCGGGTCGACGTGGGGCTGATGGAATCGGCCAGCCGCCGGTTGAATGCGCCTTATCTGAAACTGGTCCGGCAAGGTCGTCCCTGGATCAACGCCAAGTGGGCAATGACCCTGGATGGCAAACTGGCAGCTCGCAGCGGGGACAGCCGTTGGATTTCCGGCGAACGTTCACGCCAGCGAGTGCATCAACTGCGCGGACGCATGGATGCGATCCTGATCGGTGGCGGGACGGCCCGCGCCGACGATCCCCAATTAACGGTTCGCCCACCCGGTCTACGCACCCCCGTGCGGATCGTCCTGGACTCCCAAGCCACGTTGGCCACCGATTCCCATCTGGTCCAAACGGCTCGTGAAACGCCCGTGTTGATCGCCGCGGGGCCCGGGGCGCCGCGCCAGCGATGCCAGATGCTGAAGGCGGCAGGCTGCGAAGTCTGGATCGGTGCGTCCGAAGACCGCGATCAGCGTCTGATGGAACTGCTGGATGAACTGGGAAGACTTCGGATGACCCACGTGCTGGTCGAAGGCGGTGCGCAAATCTTGGGCAGCCTGTTCGATGCCCGAGCGATCGACGAAGTCCATGCGTTCGTCGCAGCGAAACTGATCGGCGGCCGAACCGCTCCGTCGCCCCTGGCTGGGTGCGGCCTGCCTCACATGCAACAAGCGGTCGCGCTGTCTGAACCGACCATCGAAATCCTGGACGGCGATGTCTATTTCCGCGGGCGCTTGGCCCACGGCCAGCACCCGCTGGCCGATGAGCAGCACGGCACCGATCCGAGGCCGGCCTGAATAGGAACGTCGGTCCTGAACGCCGCTGCCTTCCCCAAACCGTGGGCGATCAGCATCACTGCGACGGCAGCTCGACGGTCACCGTTCGCAAGCGGCCCTGGCGTTCGACCAGCAAGGGCATCGGACCGGTCCAGATTGCCACCAGATCCCGAAAAGCATCCCCGTCGGCGAACGTACGGCCGCCGATCTCGTAGATCCGATCGGCAACTTGCAAACCTGCCACTTCGGCCGGCGAATAAGGAATCACCTGGCTCAACACCAGCGTCCCAGGCTCGGCGCAATCCTCTCGCCACGAGACCCCCAAACGTAGAGGCCGATGGTCTAGCGTGACGGACAGATCGATCTCGTCCACCTCATCCTCGTGCTGACGGCGAATCTGTACCGAGGTTGGCGATTCCACCTTCAACACACGCATCAACAGCGACGGAACATCCTCGACCGCCGCGTCCGCGAATCGTAACAACGCATCCCCTGGGCGTAATCCAGCGTGGTCGGCAGGCAGGCCGGCAAACACCCGAGTCAACACGATCTGATCCGGATCATTCTGATCGGCCGCCAGCGAAACACCCAACCGGGGCGTGCGTGCCGGCAGCGGACGCTCCAATTCGACCAGATCGGAGGGGCGTTCCGAACGCGACAAGGTCCGGAATTCGGGAACCGAGTCGCTATTGGCCAACTGGTAAGCGATCGCGAACATCAAACGCGCCACTCGCTGGCTGCCCTGGTGATTGATCCGATGTGCTTGGTCGGTCGGACGATGGTAGAATTCATGCAATCCCGTATGCAGCATCAACACGGGCACATCACGGGCGAAGAAAGGATGATGATCGCTGTTGGCTTTCAGGTCCCAAGAAAAATCTACCGTCAAATCCGTGTTGACGTTCCCATGGCTGACCAGCCGCCGCAGGCCCTTGGCGGTCCGCGTCCCGAAGACGAACACCTGATCCTCGCGCAGATGGCCGATCATGTCCGCATTGATCTTCATCACCACCTGGTGCAGGGGAACCGTCGGATGCGCTGTCCAGTGTTTCGAGCCCCATAAGCCCTGTTCTTCACCGTCCCAGAACGCAAACAGGATCGACCGTCTGGGCGGCTGGCCCAACGCCAAGAACCCCTCGATCACCGCCAGCACGCCGGCCACCCCGCTTGCATTGTCGTCCGCACCGTTATGGATCACGCCCAGTGGTCCAAAACTGGTCCTTGGCGTGCCGTATCCCACGTGGTCGTAGTGGGCGCCGACAACGATGTACTCGTGCTTTCGCTGCCGGTCGCTGCCCTGGATCACCCCCAAAACATTCCGGCAGTTACCTCGAAATTGCTGGAAGTAAGTGCCCTGGTCCCCCGCTGGCTGCAACCCGAAACGCTTCAGTTGCTGTGCCAGATAATCGCCAGCCGCTTGACCGCCTGGTGTTCCCGCTTCACGTCCCTCGAACGAATCATCCGCCAGGACATCGATATGCATCTTGATGTCCGACGCATGGATCGCGTCCAGTGCGCCCGTCCATTCCAAGCCGGCGGCGACTTGACCGACAACGAGAAGCCAGCCAGAAATACCCCCCAACAAAGCTATGCCACATTTGCGTTTCACAGTCAGCCCCTTCTCCTTTGGTTACCCAAAATATGGCATCTGTGGCATTGGGTGGTGGGGAAAAAAGGATTTTGGAGCATGTGGGTTGCAAAACAAGGACGGATTAGGCACGATTTTGTGGCATCTTCAATCGATTGGCAACGCTCGTCGATTCAGGACGGCGGGAAAGCGGCAAGGATCGCATTCCGAACCGTTTGGGTCGAAGCGATCTTTGATTTCGCCAGCTTGACAGTATGGGTGCTGATCTGTATTCTTACTTCACTATAAAGTAGCTAAGTTGTGTTTCTGGAAGGATTTCGAACTTACTGGCCAAGGTAGGGCGCTTTGCCGATGGCGGAGTTCACTGGTCGGAGCCGCAGAAAAGTCGCAGGAAGAATGAATCCGAACGAGCTGCTGCGAATCGTTGATTCGCTACACCGCGATAAAAACATTGAAACCGAGGTCGTTTTTTTAGCGATCGAAGCGGCGCTGGCCACGGCTGCGCGACGACAATTCGGCGAAGAAGCAGATATAGGTGTCCAGATTGATCGTGAGACAGGAGCCCTGGTCGCAACCCTGGACGGTCAATCGCTGGACGTCGAAACGATCGGCAGGATCGGTGCTCAGGCCGCCAAGCAGGTCATCATTCAGAAAAACCGCGAGGCGGAGCGAGATTCGCTGGTCGAAGAGTTCGGGGGGCAGATCGACGACATGGTCACAGGGGTGGTGCACCGTGTCGAGCCCAGCGCCTCGATCGTCTCGTTGGGAGCTGTCGAAGCCATTTTGCCGCGCAGCGAGCAGATCCCCGGGGAATCCTACCACGTCAACGAGCGGGTAAGGGCGGTCATTTACGAAGTCAAACCGCAGGGCAGCCGAGTCAAAGTGGTGCTCAGCCGAACGCGGCCTAGTCTGGTCAAGCGGTTGTTCGAGCAGGAAATCCCGGAGATTTCGGAGAATGTGATCCTGATCCGTGCCATGTCGCGCGAGCCCGGATATCGGTCCAAGGTGGCGGTCAGCAGCAACGACCAACGGATCGATTGTGTGGGGGCATGTGTGGGCGTCCGTGGCAATCGGATCAAGAATATCGTCGACGAACTGTCGGGCGAGCGGATCGATATTGTGCGGTGGAGCGACGACCCGCAGGTCTTGATTCCCAACGCGCTGCAGCCAGCCGAGGTCGAGCAGGTGCTGTTGTGCGACATGCTGGGCCGAGCGATTGTGCTGGTCCGCGAAGACCAGTTGTCACTAGCCATCGGCCGTCGCGGCCAGAATGTTCGGTTGGCCAGCAAGCTGTGTGGCTGGGATATCGAGATCATGACCGCCGACGAACTGGAAGAGCAGATCGACCGAGCGGTGGCCGGTTTCAGCGAACTGGACGGCGTCGACGAGGAACTGGCTGCGGCTCTGGTCGAACAAGGTTATCTTTCGTATGACGACCTGTCGGTAATCGAACCCGAGGACCTGGTAAAGATGGGGGGACTTACGGAAGAGCAGGTCGACCATATCGTCGACCAAGCGGAACGGGCGGCAGAACAAGCAGAGCGGGCGGCAGCCGAACAGCGGCGGCGTCAAAAGGAGCAGCGAGAGCAGGAACAGAGAGAAGCCGAGCCGGACCAGCCGGACCAGCCGGACCAGCCGGACCAGCCGGACGAGCCGGACGAGCCGCCAGAGGAACCAGGAGACCAAGCGACTTAAACGCTGGACGTTCCAGGAGACGAAGCCGCGTTTCGCCCGGCACCTGGAATCCCTTGGTTCCTCAGGACCAGAAGTTCCTGAAACAGTGGGAAACCGTCAGGTGTCGCGTTGTCGCGATCGGGAGGACCGCGGAAATGAACTGATATAATGATGCTGCAGCATTTCGTGATCGCCGTGGATGGCTTTCAAGAAGCTGCACAAAAGGAGGGGCCCAACGTGCCCGTGCGGATTTACGCGTTAGCGAAAGAACTGAATCTGGACAGTAAAGACTTGGTGGAGGTTTGCCGCAAGGCCGGCATTCCAGGCAAGGGGTCTGCGCTTGCCAGCCTGAGCGATCAGGAGGCCGAGAAGGTAAAGAAATTCTTGGCGGGCGAGAAGAAAAAGCCCGAAACATCCGCCCGTCCGGGGGCTGCGTCACGATCGCGAGTTCCCGACACCTACACGCGCGATGATTACATCGCCCCAGGACAACCTGGCCGCATCCGCGTCTTGGATATTCCGCGAAAGCCGGCGGAGAAACCCAAGGACATCGACGAACCAGCCGAGCCGGTGGCTCCGGAAGAAGCGGACGAGGTAGTTGCGACTCCTGAGATTCCAGAGACTCCGGAGATTCCAGAGCCGGCGCCACCGGAACCTCAGGTGCCACAGGAAGATCCATCGCAGCCGCCGGAAGTGACCGACGTTCCGCAGACGGCTCCGTTGGCTCCTGCCGCCGAATCGCCGCCCGCCGAGTCCACCGTTGCCCCCGACCAGAAGACACCTGCGGCCCCCGAGCGGGAGCGTCCTAGGTCAACTCGCGAAATCCGGGAATTCCGCGAGATGCGTGAACCGCGGGATGTCCGTGAAATCAAGGATCTTCGCGCATTGCGGGAATCCAAGGATTCGGATTCTCCCGAATCACCGGCTGATCGCACGCCCAAACGTCGCGAGCCGGTGATCAAATTGGCCGAAGCGCCTCAGTTGAAGAAACCGCCCGCCAAATCCAAGCCGGAAGCACCCAAGGCTCAAAAGCCCGATATCCGCCTTCCGAAGGATGTCATCTCGGGCCACAAAGCGGGACAACGCGCGCCGCTGGAGCATTTGACCAAATCGGTCGAGCAGGATGCTTCGAAGGCAGCAGAAAAAAAATCAAAGAAGCCCAGCGCACCGGGAACGTCCAAAAAAACCGCGCAACCACCCCCGGGAACACCGGTGGAAGCTCCGCTCAGTGGGAAAGGCTCGCACAAACGCCGTCGCCCGGACCCGACGGCCGAAGAGCGACCTGAACGCGGACTGGCCGGGATGGCCAGTGCCCGGGCAGATCGTCAAAAGTCACGCAAGACGAAGACACGCGGGCGCACCGGGACGGGGCGAGACGAATACGATCGGAGTTCCACCGCGCCCGCCCGACGACCGCGCACGTTGACTCGACGACGCAACGTCAATACAGCCGCCCCGCGCAAAGAAAAAGTGGTGCTGGATCTGCCATGCACGGTCCGCAGTTTTTCCGAAGCCAGCGGGGTCAGCGCAGGCGCTGTGCTCAAGACGCTCATGGGCTTGGGCATTTCGGCCCTGAACATCAACGCGGAACTGGATCGGGAAACGGCCGATCTGTTGGCGGTCGAATTGGACGTGGACGTCGAATTCCGCGAGAGTTTCACCTTGGAACACGATCTGGTGGAACGACTGGACGAGATTGAAGACGACGCCGAATCCCTGCAACCGCGACCACCGATCATCACGTTCCTGGGACATGTCGATCATGGCAAGACGTCCCTGCTGGACGCGATCATCGGCACCGATGTTGTCTCGGGGGAAGCGGGCGGGATCACGCAACATATCCGAGCTTATCAGATCCCCAAAGACGACCGAAAGATTTCGTTCGTGGACACCCCGGGGCACGAAGCGTTTACCGAGATGCGAGCCCGCGGTGCGAACGTGACCGATATCGCTGTGTTGGTGGTCGCCGCCGAAGACGGCGTGATGCCGCAGACCGAAGAGGCGATCAGCCATGCCCGCGCTGCCGGGGTGCCGATTATCGTCGCCCTGAACAAGATCGATCTGCCCGGCGCCGACCCCAATCGGGTCATGCAGCAATTGGCCGCCGAGAACCTGTTGCCCAGTGAATGGGGTGGGGATATCGAGGTGATCCGCACCAGCGCCACGACGGGCGAAGGAGTCAGCGATCTGCTGGAGACCATTCTCCTAACCGCAGAAATGAACGAATACAAAGCCAATCCGAATCGCCCTGCGATCGGGGTTTGTCTGGAGGCCGAACAGGAGGCGGGGCGCGGCGTCATCGTCAAGTTGATCGTCCGAAATGGAACCCTGAATGTCGGCGACATCGTGGTATGTGGCGAATCGTATGGGCGAGTCAAGGCGATGTACGACACGCTGCGGCCCCGACAACGAGTGAAAAAGGCCGGCCCCTCGACGCCGGTGAACGTCACCGGGTTGGATATCGCGCCCAATGCCGGGGATCGCTTCCATGTGCTGGAAGAAATCTCGCAAGCCCGCGAAATCGCCGAGCAGCGGGCCAATCGCCAACGCCAGCAGACGCTGTCCGGCGTCTCGACTCGCGTATCCTTCGAAGAATTCCAACAGCGGTTGGCCGAAGGCAAGCTGGTCGATACCAGAGATATGGTCAACCTGAACCTGATCATCCGCGCCGACGTGCGAGGCTCGATCGAGGCCATCGAAAAGGAATTGGCCAAGCTGCAGCACCCGGAGATCCAGATCAAAGTGCTGCACCGTTCGGTCGGTGCCATCACCGCTGCGGATGTGATGCTGGCGCATGCCTCGCAGGCCGTCATCATCGGTTTCCAGGTCATCCCCGACGAAGCGGCGCGAAGTCTGGCCGACGAGAAGCAGGTCGAGATCCGACGCTACGATATCATTTACAAGATGACCGACGATATTCGGGCATTGCTGGAGGGCAAACTGAAGCCCGAAGAGCGGATGGTCGAGTTGGGCCATGCCTTGGTCAAACGTGTGTTCCCGATCAGCCGCGTGGGCGCGATCGCTGGATGCTACGTGGTCCGAGGCGCGCTGGCTCGCGGATGCCGTATCCGAGTGAATCGCGACGGCCGAACGATCGGTGTTTACGAACTGGAATCCCTCCGCAGGGAAAAGGACGATGTCAAGGAGGTGCCTCGAGGCATGGAATGCGGCGTCAAGCTCTCCGGTTTCAGTGACATCAAGCAGGATGATGTGCTGGAAGCGTTCCGCATCGAAGAAGTCGCTCGATCGCTCTAATATCCCAGTAACAGGGAACATTGATGACATCCAGACGAATCTTGAAAGTCGCCGAAGCCGTACGGGAAGTGGTCAGCATGGCCATCCTGACGGAATTGCGCGATCCGCGCGTCCGCGATGTCACGGTGACCTATGTAGAAGTCTCGCCCGATCTGCGCCAGGCCAAAATCCATGTCTCGGTGATGGGCGACCCGACGCGTCAACAGCTCTCGCTGCGCGGACTGCAGCATGCTGCCGGATTCCTGCAACAGAAAGTGGCCCAGCGAATCGATACCCGCTATACCCCAAAACTAAAATTCATCTTGGACCAGGGGGTCAAACACTCGATCGAAGTAAGCCAGTTGCTCAGCCAATTGCTGCCGCACGACGACCCGCCGTCGGATGATGAATCCAACGAACCAACGGAAGACGGATCGGAGCCCGCAGCGTCCGATCCGAAAGACGATCTCGATTAACGCCACCGAGGTGTCCATGTCTGCATCGAACCGCCAGAACCTGATTACCAAGGTTTTCAAAGTATTGAAGCGCCACTATGAACCGGTCAAGCCGCCGGTCGAGCGGACCGTCCTGGAACACCTGCTGTACGCCTGCTGCCTGGAGAATTCGCCGTTCGAAGCGGCCGACGAGGCCTTTGCTCGGTTGCAGCAGAGCTATTTCGATTGGAACGAAGTCCGCGTGACGACGGTGACGGAACTGGCCGAGACGCTGGCCTGTCTGGCTGACCCCTCGGCGGCCGCCACGCGCCTGAAACGCTGTTTGCAGAGTGTCTTCGAGACGCATTATGCGTTCGATCTGGAAACGTTGAAGAAGCAGAACCTGGGCAATTCGGTCAAGGACATCGAGAGCATCATTGGCACGACGCCGTTTGTCGTGGCTTACGTGACCCAACATGGTCTGGGCGGGCACGCCATCCCCTGCTCGCAAGGACTGCTGGACGCCTTCGAGGTTCTGGAGATCATCTCGGCGGCCGAAGCGGCCAAGCGTCGTGTCCCCGGCTTGGAACGCGCCGTCGCCAAAGCGAAGGGCCCCGAAATGGCCTCGTTGGTGCACCAGTTAGGGGTCGCTTATTTCGCCGCGCCGTTCGATTCGAAGGTCCGTGACTTGTTGGCCGAAATCGACCCGAAGTCGCGGGACCGAGTCCCGGCCCGCACGACGAAAGCGTCGGAAGCATCGACCGCCACAGAAGAAGCCTCCTCAGCGGAATCTGCCGAGCGAAAACCTGCAGCCGAGCAGGACGCGACGGCACCCCAGTCCTCGGCCGCCGCGTCCAAAGCAAAATCGGCGTCGGCGACCCGCAAGAAGAAATCGTCCGGGGACAAGGAGACCGACGACCAGACCCAACCGGCGACCTCAGCCACCGGTCATGATGCCCAATCCACGTCGTCCGAAAGCGAGACGAAGAAGTCCAGCTCGAAACAGCTCTCCCGGAAGAAACCCCGTTGATGGTTCCGCTGCTGTTGCTGATGGCCGTTCTGGCCGCCGATCCTCCCTTCGTACCGGATGTCGCCACGCCGTTCCCCGAGGAAGCTCCGCTGACCGTCCTGGTCCCGGTAGAACCTCGCGACGAATTCCAGCAGGCTCGATTGGTTTCCGCCGCGCTGTACGCGAAAAGCCAGTTGCTCCAACGGCGACGCCAACTGCCGGCCGCCCTGCGACACCTGCAACGGGCCTGGCGTTACCAGCCTCAGGCCGTTGAGCATCTGCCGAAGATCATCGCCATGGCCGTCGATCTGCAACGTATCGACGAGGCCGTCCGCTATGTCCAGTTGGCCCCTGACGATGCGCCCATCGATTCGATGGTGCTGCGGCGACTGGCGATGCGGATGAGCAGCCAGCAGCGTTGGCAGGAAGCCCAACAATTGTACCAGCGGCTGATGCCGCACATCGATCAGAGAATCGAGCCGGAAGCAATGGAATTGGGCGATGCCCTGCTGTGGTTCGATTGGGGACGTGTGTGCTTTTTATTGGAGGATTACCAACAAGCAGCCCAGCACTTCTCGCGGATCCAGCCGTTGATCGAGAACCCCGAACGGATCTCGCCCAATATCACCCTCCAAAATATGCTGATCGGCCAGGCAGATCAAACGTACTGGATGCTGGGCGATGCCTACCTGGGCGCTGGCCAGTACGATGTGGCCCAGACCATGTATCGCAAGGCGCACGAAATCGAACCTGATCCGATCGCATTGGATGGCCGCTTGGCACGCATCGCGGTCAAGCAGGGTCAGGACCAGCAGGCACTGGAACTGCTGAATCGTTGCCTGGATCGAGCACCGCACGACCTGGGACCGGACGACCTGCAACGACTGGCCCGGTTGCTGGACCAACAGACCGAAGCATCGGCCGAGACCGCCCTGCTGCCACGGCTGGAATCGATCGCCCGATCGGAAGATGCCCCGGGAACCATCCTGCAGTTCTTGGCCTCGTGGCACGCAGATCGTCAGCAGTGGCCCGAATTGCTGGAAGTGTTGGGTCGCGCCGCATTGGCAGGGTTCGTGCTGCGAGATCTGGGGGAATGTCACCAGCGATTTAGCGATGACGCGACGGCCATCGACCAACTGCTGCAGGAGACACACCGCCGCTTGGCAGACGATCGGTCGGAAACGATCGACACGGGCGTGCTCTTGGCCGCGATCGATCTGGCCATCGCGGCCCAACGATATCAGGTCGCGGACGAGTTGCTGGATGCTGCGTTGGAAACCGATCGCGACGATGTGGATACGGCCGACCGGATGCTGGGCTGGGGCCTGGAACTGCTGGTCGATCGGCAGTATCCGCGAGCTGTCGAATGGTTGCAGCGGGCCAGGGAACTTGCGAAGGATGAAGCTCAGCGGCTTCGCTGCCGCTATTTCCTGGCTCGAGCGTTGGCATGGTCCGGCGATATCGAACAAGGATTGGCAGAAGCCGAGATCGTCGCGACGATGGTGCCCCACCAGCCGCGATGGGCATCCTTACCCGCCTCGATCCTGCACTACGCCAAGCAGTATCCGCAGGCAGAACAGGCCTATCTGGCCGTGTTGCAGCGATTTGACGATCGTCATGAACCGCCCGAGTTGCGCGACGAGATCCGCGATATTCGTCTGAGCCTGTCGCATGTCTGCATCTACCTGGACAAGGACGACCAAGCCGAAGAGTGGCTCGAGCAAGTGCTGGATGAATTCCCCGAGGACGTCAGCGCGCTGAATGACTTGGGCTATCTGTGGACCGAACGGAACAAGAACCTTCGGTGGGCTCGGTCCATGATCCGTAAGGCTGTCCAGGCCGATCCGGAAAACGCCGCCTATCTTGACAGCTTGGGCTGGGTCCACTATCGGTTGAAAGAGTACGACGACGCGGTCCGCTGGTTGGAAAAGGCCGTCCAGGCCAGCGACCAACCGGACGGCGTGATCCTGGATCATCTGGGCGATGCCTACCGGAAACAAAACCAGCTCGACAAGGCGATCGATGCCTGGCACAAAGCCGTCCGGGCGTTTGAGCAAGAGGAAGAAGCATCCAAACGCGATCAAACCCTGAAAAAGATCGAATCCCACAAACCCCGCAAGCAATAGAGCGAAGGCGATGGCAGGACATTCACATTGGGCAGGTATCAAACACAAAAAAGCGCTCGTCGATAACAAACGCGGCAAGCTGTGGAGCAAGCTCTCCAAACAGTTGATCATCGCCGCCAAGTTGGGCGGCGGGGACCCGGCCATGAACGTTCGGCTGCGGACGGCCATCGCGGACGCCAAAGCCGTCAGCATGCCCAAAGACAATATCGAACGGGCGATCAAGAAAGGGACGGGCGAGCTGGATGGCGGGAACGTCGAAGAGATTCTGTATGAAGGTTATGGACCCGCCGGCGTGGCCGTCATGTGCGATATCATGACCGATAATCGGAACCGCACCGCGCCCGAGATCCGCAAGCTGTTCGAGATCCACGGCGGCAAACTGGGTGCGACCAACTGTGTGGGCTGGATGTTCGATCGCAAAGGACTGTTCGTCTTCGATGCCTCGTCCATCGACGAAGAAAGATTGATGGAGCTCGCCCTGGAGGCTGGTGTGGACGATGTCCGACACGAAGGCGATAAGTTCGAACTGATCTGTGACCCCGAAGTCTACTCGCAGGTCGACGAAGTGCTGCAGAACGCCGAAGTGACGCCGGAAGCCAAAGAGATCACCCGTATTCCGCAAAATACCGTCTCCCTGGATGTCGACGACGCCCGTAAAGTGCTCAAGCTGGTCGAAGCCCTGGACGACCACGATGACGTACAAAACGTCTCGGCCAATTTCGATATCTCGGACGAAGTCATGGCCGAGCTCGAATCGGCTTAGGCTCTTCACCTGTAGGATGCGTGCACGGTGCGCGCATCTTTGTAGGTTGGGACTCCGTCCCG
>REEF01000735.1 GCA_007695205.1 Planctomycetaceae bacterium | reverse complement strand
GTAACGAAGGTCATGGGAATCGGAGTGCTGACTAATCTTTTGCAAATTATTCCCCAATTTGTCTCTTAAAGGGGGGGGAGTGTTTCACTATGAAGTCATTTTCGGCCAAGTAAACACCATTTATAGGTGGGGCTCTGGAAAGAGAGTTCAAAAGCAGCTATCTTGACATTCACGTGCCAAAGTGCACAAACTGGAGCGTGGTTGGCGGTGCCCCATGCCAAGGCTGACAGACTTCAAGCGACTGGCGATCTCATTTCTCTCCATCAATTAGAGGTTGGTGCAATGAAGCGGAAACAGTGGACTCGACGCGATATGCTCAAGACCGGTGCGGCGGCGATCGCCTTGCCGGCATTCGTCCCGGCTCGATTGCTGGGCAGGGCTGGCGCGGCGCCTCCCAGCGAAACGGTTCGCGTTGGCGTGATCGGTTGTGGCGGGCGGGCCAGGTGCATCCGCGAGGGAGCCGATGTCAAAGGGTTCCAGGTCGTCGCGGCCTGTGATATTCAACGGGAGCGGGCTGAACAGTTTGCCGAGCAGATGTCGCAGGGCGAATCCTGGGGCGTTTATGAAGACTTTCGACAGATGATCGAGCAGGAGAAGCTGGACGGCGTGATGGTGATGACCACCACCCACGCGCGGGCTCGATCGACGATCCTGTCCATGCAGATGGGGGCCGATGCTTTCATCGAGAAACCGTTGTGCTTGACGATCGCCGAGGGCCGCGCCATCGTCAACGCGGCGCGGCACTACGACCGGGTGACGCAAGTCGGTTCTCAGCAACGTTCGATGCCGATCAATAACTGGGCCAGCGATCTGGTGAAGAACGGAGCCATCGGGCCGATCCGCGTGGTCTTGGCACCCAATTTCGTCGGTCCCTTCCGCTGGACCAAGACCTCGTCGGCCGACGTCAAGGGACCGGTCGACAAGTGGTGGGATCTCTGGACCGACCAGGCCGAGTTGCGTCCTTACGATTCGGCCTTGCATCGCGGCTGGGCTCGCTGGTGGGATTACGATGGCGGCGGGTTGGTGTTCGGCGTCACCGGCTGGGGGACTCACAGCTACGACCAGATCAATCGGGCCTTGGGCACCGACGACACGGGACCGGTCGAGGTTTTGTTGGAGGAGCCGGTCGCCGATCGCGATACGGGTCGATTCGTCGGTGGCGAAACGGTCGGTGGCGTGCAGATCGGCGAGACGGGCGATATCGATACGGGCGTGGATTATCACCGCATGGCCAAGTTGACCGGCCCGCGGGCTCGAGTCCGCATGTGGTTTGCCAACGGTACCGAACTGCGTCTGCATCTGGACGGCGATCGAGGCCCGGGGCTCGGGGCCATCTTCGTAGGCGAAGACGGTCGGATCGAAATCAATCGCAACCGAGTGGCCAGCAATCCGTTGGAACTGGTCCGCGCGTCGGACAACCCGGGTCCCAACCAACGTCCCGAAACGTCGTATCACATCGAAGACTGGATCCAATGCATCAAGACTCGCGAGCGATGCACGGCGGATGTCGAGATCGGCCAGCGGTCAACGACCTTGTGCTACCTGGTCAACATCGTGCGAGACGTTGGGCGAGTTGGTGAGCGGTTGCGGTGGGATCCGGTAGCCGAGCGATTCACGAATTGCGACGAGGCCAACCAGCTTCTGGACCGCCCGCGACGCGAAGGATACGAGTTGCCCGAACTGGTGTAGCCGACCAGCGGGTGTGATCAGCGTTTGGCCAGCACGTCAACCTCGTACCGCCGGATGTCGTCCAACCACAACCGGCTGACGGGCACCTCGGATTTCAAGCAGTAGTAATCCCAGACCGCACCGTAGGGCAAGGTCTTGAATTCCTCCTGCAGCGCCAGACGTGCGGTCAGATCGCCGGACGATTCCGCTTGGGCCAACAGGTCCGTCGGTTCGACCAATGCCATCAGCAAGGCCTTGATCATGCAACGGGTGCCGATCACCCAGGCAGCCACGCGATTGATGCTGGCGTCGAAAAAGTCCAATCCAATGTGGACTCGGTGGAGATAATCGCCGCGCACCAATTCCTGGGCGATGGCCTGCAGTTCGTCGGTCAGCGTGACGACATGATCGCTGTCCCAGCGGACGCCGCGGCTGACATGCAACAGCAACTGGTCCAGCCACAACATGACGGCCGAGATCTTATCCGAAATGACTTCCGTGGGATGAAAGTGGCCTGCGTCCAAACACAGCAGTTTGTTTCGCGTGATGGCATAGCCCAGATAGAATTCGTGCGATCCGACAACATAGGCCTCCGATCCGATCCCGAACAATTTGGCTTCCACGGCATCGCGAATCCAGTTCGGATCCAGCGGTTCCGCGAAGACCGCGTCCAGCGATTCGGCCAACCGCTGTCTTGGTCCTTGGCGATCGGCGGGCTGGTCCTTGTAGCCGTCGGGAATCCAGACGTTCATCACCGAGGGCGTTCCCAGCATCCGGCCCATCGTGGCGGCGATTTGGCGGCAGGCGATCCCGTGCTCGATCCAGAATTGCCGGATGCCGGGATCGGGATGAGCCAGCGTCAGGCCATCGCTGGCTTTCTCATGGGCGAAATACGTGGGATTGAAATCCAGGCCCAACCCCTGCTGCCTGGCCCAGTCGATCCAGCCGCGAAAGTGTTCGGCGCCCAGCTCGTTTCTCGGGACCGGCTTGCCCCCGGGCTCCGCATAGCTGGCGTGCAGATTCAGGCGATGGCGACCGGGGATCAGCGACAGGGCCTGCTGCAGATCGTCGCGAAGCTGATCGGGCGTCTGGGCTCGACCCGGATAGTTCCCCGTGACGGCCAACCCGCCACCGATCTGGTCGACCTGGCGTTCAAAGCCGCTGACATCATCGCCTTGCCAGCAATGCAACGAGATCGGAATCGTGGCCAATCGTGCTAACGCGGCGTCGGTATCCACTCCCCAAGCCGCGTAGCATTCCTTCGCCAACCCATACGCCTGTTCCACACGCTGCGGATCTTGGATCATCGCCATCGAAATCATCCTGCGGCCAGTTCGGCGGCCACCTTGTCGAAATACTTGACGCTTTCGGCGATCTCCGGCAGCGACTCCAGCCAATTGTGCTCGTATTCGACCGAGAACACGGCCTGGAGTTTCTGGCGGTAGATCTCCGTCAGCATGCCGCGTACATCGCCGGCGCCGGTGCCCCACGGCACATCATGAGCTCCGCTGCCAAAGCGGTTCAAATCCTTGAAGTGGAAACTGACGATGCGGCCTTCCAGCTTTCGTAGCTGCTCGGTGGGATTCAGATCCGAGCGCATCCAATGTCCCGTGTCCGCACAAGCGCCCAGTCGCGGGCTGCGGTCCTTGCAAACTTCCAGCACCGTTTCCGGATTCCAGTATCGCGACGGTTTGGGATGATTGTGCAGTCCCACATTGATCTCATACTCGTCGCACAGTTTTTCGATCGTATCGATCGCGTCGAACGCGGGCTCGGAATTGATCGTTTCGACGCCCATGTCCTTGGCAAAGTCGAAGATCCGGCGGCAAGCCGTCTCGTCGGCCGGCAATCCGACGACACCGTAGCAGACCAGTTGGACTTTTTTGTCGGCCAAACGCTGCTTGATCTGCCCTCGCAGTTCGTCGGACAGGCCATCGTTCACGCGGACGTCGCCGTGGTCCTGGCTGAGCACTTGGCCGGGATAGGCTTCGATGTAATGCAGCCCGAGCGAGGCGACTTTGTCGATCGCCTCATAGAAGGTAAAGCGATTGAACGTGTACGCCTGGCAGCCCAGTCGCCAGCCCAGCTTTTCAGCGTGAGGGGCCCCCTCGGCCAACGGCTGCGCCCACGATAGACTCGCTGCCCGCGGAACGAACGCCAATCCGGCGGCCGCCAAGGCGCTGGTTTTCAAAAAGCTGCGACGATCTCTTGGATGACTCATCGTGTTGGGCTCCTGCTGATAGGCAATGGCATCGATCTGATTTCCCGGTGGAGATGTTCGAGCGGTCCGCACAACGGCCTGGGGCTTGACCATCCCCTTCGATCAATACATCATGGCCAGCAGGTTGCCGGGTTGTCAACGGGACCAGCCGGCTGGCAATCACAGAGATCGGACCACCAGGAATTGGCAGGAGATCGAACATGAAGACGAAAAGTGTGCTGTTTGTCTTGTTGATACTTGCTTGGTTGCCATCGTCGCTAGTGGCTCAAGCTGACTCGCCGCGAGCGATCCGGCGCTCGGACGTCGTGTTCATGTACGACAATCCGGCCATGTACTCGGTGTACGGTTGCACGGTGCTCGGCTGGGCCGGACGAGCCGATCGGGATCACATCGCTCGAGCCCACGAAGCGGGCGTGCGATTGTTTTCGGTCAGCGTCGGCTTTCGGACCGAGTTCCGTGGGATGATCGACTTTACGGACGATTTTCTGGACGCGACGTGCCGGACGTTTGCCGGCGAGCCGTTCATCGTTCCCTGGCTGTGGGACCATCAGCACAAGGACCAACCGGCTTGGCACTTCTGTACCAATAGCCCCTTGTACCGCGAGTTCCTGTACAGCCGGCTGGAGCAGCGGATGGCGCAAAACCCGGATGGGCTACACATCGACGATTACGAAGGCACCGCCGGGATGGTCACCTGGCAGCAGGCCTGCTTCTGCCAGCATTGCATGGCCGGGTTCCGCGAATACTTGGCGGACAACCTTTCCTCGCAGCAGCTAAGCGAACTGGGAATCGATGACTTGGACACGTTCGACTACCGCCAGTTCCTGCTGGACCACGGGGTAACGGCCGACGATTATCGACAACGGCGCGCTTCACTGCCGCTGGCCGACGATTTCCTGAACTTCCAGATCCAGGCCATGCATCGTTTCGTGGCCGAGTACCGCCGCCGCGGCGAGCAACTTCGTGGCAAGCCGATCACGCTGAGTGTCAATTCGCCGCTGACCCCGGTCCAACGACTGGTCATCGCGCCCGAGTTGAGTTACTTCTGTTGCGAGATCGGACACGCGGCCAGCTCGCGCCAATCGCCCGGCCATCCGATCTATATCTACAAACTGGCCGACGGCGTGGACCGGCCAGTCACAGCGACCGCCAGCGGCCAGGATTGGGCTTATGTGGCTCAGCATCAACTGACCGGACTGATCCGGCACTGGGCCGCACTCAGTTACGCCCACGGTCACATGCTGATGGCCCCGCATCGGCAGTGGTGTTACACCAAGGAAAAGGGAACCCATTGGGCCGAATTTCCGTCGGACGAATTGGCATGGGTCTATCAATTCGTACGAAGCCAGCAACGGTTGTTGGACCACTACGAAGCCGTGGCGCCGGTCGCCGTCGTATACGACGCCGCCGCCCAGCGTCGAAACCAGGGTGATGTCCGCGCCATCGCCATCGCGCTGGCCGAGCGGAATATTCCGTTCACGATCCTGGTGGCCGGGGACGACGACTGGTTGCCAGACTATCGATTGACCGCCCAACGGTTGTCGGCGTATCGAGCCGTTGTGGTTCCGCAGGATCTGGCCATGGACGCGGAACAACAGACGTTACTCGATGCCGTCCAAGCCGACGGACGCTTGGTGGTCTGGCCCGACGACGATCTACTGGAGAAACGGTTACCCGCCCCGATCACCGTCACAGGTTCCGAGCATGTGGCCGTGGTCCCCCGAGCCATCCCAGATGATTCCGCCGCCCCGGTCGTCGTCCATCTGGTCAATCGCCAGTACGATGGCCAAGCGGATGCCATGGTCCCCCAGCACGATCTCACGATCCGTCTGCGCGCCGACCTGTTCCCCGGCCGGACTTTCGACCAAGCCGTGCTGCACTCGCCGAACCAGGACCCCCAACCCACCACTTTGCAGTTCAAAGACGGCTACCTGCACCTGACGGTGCCCCAACTGGATCTCTGGACGCTAGTGGAGCTAACGAATTCATAATTCGGGGAGCAAAAGGATGCCCAAAAGGTATCCAAACAAAAGGTGCCACCCATCTATCTATTGACAAAGCTGGTTGGTTGATTAAAATTCATGAAACCAGGAGACATA
>REEF01000746.1 GCA_007695205.1 Planctomycetaceae bacterium | reverse complement strand
TCAAAGACACTGGTCTTGACACACGCAAATTGAACACGCCACTCCCGACCCCGTTCGCGTTGGGCACCACCACACGAAATCCGACAGTTATTTCGTCGCCGATCCTTACGCTGGTCGCCACGAATGAGCATCCCCCGCCAACCCAGTACCCCGGATCGAGCACGGCGAATTGGTTGAATACCGATAAGCGGTTTACCCGAAAACGGCTCCCGACCCCTTCCGCCCGTCTTACGCACACGACGGGAAGGAGTGCCCGACCTACCAGAATGACTCCCCTCGACGGCCTTTGACACCATCTTTAGTTAAATAATCACCACCCAATACAACCTACTTCCCGCTTTTGCCGATTGCGAAACGGTGGCCCGATCGCTACAGTAAACGGGTAGCGTTGCCGTGCCAACCGATCCGATCCTCTTAGAAATCACGCCTTGATGTCCCACCCATTTTCCATATTGCCGTTTGATTTTGAAGCTCGCACTCGGATCGTCTTCCAGATGGATGCCATCGATCGTTTGGGCGAATTCGGTCGGCAGCTTGGGGGACGTCGCGCATTGGTGGTCAGTGACTCGGGCGTCATCGCGGCGGGCCATACCCAACGCGGGATCGAGTCGTTGGGCCGGGCGGGGATCGCGTCCACGGTGTTCGAGGATTTTCACGAAAACCCCAGCTCGGCAGATGTCGACCGGGGCGTTGCTTGTGCCGCCGAGTTTGCTCCGAATCTGTTGATCGGTCTGGGCGGCGGCAGTTCGATGGATTGCGCCAAGGGCATCAACTTCGTACAAACCAATGGCGGCAGCATCCACGATTACTGGGGTGTCGGCCGCGCTGCCAAGCCGATGCTGCCGATGATCGCCGTTCCCACGACGGCCGGGACGGGCAGCGAGGCTCAATCGTTCGCCTTGATCTCGGACGCCAAGACGCATGCCAAAATGGCCTGCGGTGACAAGAAAGCCGCTTGTCGTATCGCCTTGCTGGACCCCCGGTTGACCATGACCCAGCCGCGGCGGCTGACGGCATTGACCGGCATCGACGCGCTGGCTCACGCCCTGGAAACCTACGTGACTAAACGCCGCACCCCGATCTCCCAAGTGTTCAGCCGCGAAGCTTGGCGTCTGCTGGCAGGGAACTTGGCTCGCGTCCTGCAAGCTCCAGACGATCTGGAGGCTCGCAGTGCAATGCAACTGGGCGCCTGCTATGCGGGTTTGGCGATCGAGAATTCCATGTTGGGAGCGACCCACGCGCTGGCCAACCCGCTGACCGCCGAATACGGGTTGGTCCACGGCCAGGCGATCGGGCTCATGCTGCCCCACGTGATCCGCTACAATGGTCGACAGTTCGAAGAACTGTACCTGCAGCTTGTGCAATCCACTTCGGAACTAGCCGGTTACCCCAAGCTGGCCGACGGGGTAGAAGGACTAGCTCGATTCGTGGAAGAGCTGGTCGAAAAATGCGAGCTTTCCATGCCCTTGACCGACTGTGGGGCCGCCGAGGACCATATTCCTCGGCTGGCTGCGGATGCCGCGAAGCAGTGGACCGGAACGTTCAACCCGCGGCCGGTCAGCGAAACGGAACTCGCCGAGCTTTATCGCCTGGCTTTCTGACAGAGGAATTCAGTCCTTGCGTTTTGGAGGAGAAAGTCGATGAATCGAATCCCAACCGGTCGGATACTGTGCGTCATGCTGGGCGCCCTGCTGGCCTGCCGGCCCGCAACGACCAACGACGATCCTGGTCCCGCAGCCGAACCATCACCCGGCAAGGTCACCGCGCCAGCTTTGGAGACTCCGGCCGATGTGGCAGCAGCACCGGCGGATGGCACGGCCGCTGACACCGCGGCGTCGTCGGACACCGATTGGCCCCTGTTTCGAGGCGACTCGCAAGCGACCGGAGTGGCTCGTAGCGAGCTTCCCGAGCAACCGGAGTTGTTGTGGCGATTCACGGTACCCAAGGGCGCTTTTGAGGGCACACCGGCCATCGTGGACGGCGTTGTCTACCTGGGCGACTTGGACCGCAACTTTTACGCCCTGGATCTGGCGACGGGCAAACAGCGATGGGTGCAAACCTTTGAGGGTGGCTTTACGGCATCGCCCGCCGTCCGCGACGGACTGCTGTACATCGGCGACTACGACGGACGGTTCTACTGCTTGAACACCGAAGATGGCGAACTGGTCTGGCAATATGATACGCAGGCCGAGATCGATGGCAGTGCGAACTTCTTCCAGGATCGCGTGCTTTTCGGATCCCAGGATGCCACGTTGTACTGTCTGCAAGCCAAAACGGGCGAACTGGTGTGGAAGCACACCGTCGACGACCAGATCCGTTGCAGCCCGACGATCGTCGAAGGCCGGTGTTTTGTCGCCGGTTGCGATGGGCTGCTGCACATCATCAACGTGGAAGACGGCCAGCCGATGGCCACCGTGCCGATCGGCTCGCCGACCGGAGTCACCCCGGCAGCGCTGGGAGACCGTGTCTTTTTCGGTGCCGAAAACGGGACCTTTTTGTGCGTGGATTGGCGCAAAGAAGAATTGGCATGGACGTTCAAAGACGATCGCACTCAGTCGTTCCGCAGTTGTCCGGCAGTCACCGACCAGCATGTCGTGTTTGGCGGCCGTGACCGCAATGTTCGCGCCCTGCACCCCGAAACGGGAGAACTCCTGTGGCGGTTCTCGGCCCGGCAACGAGTCGATTCGTCGCCCGTCATTGTCGGCCAGCGGGTTTTCGTCGCGGTGGGCGACGGTCGGATCCATGCGTTGGATCTAGATAGCGGCGAAGAACTCTGGCAATACGAGACCGGGAACAGCTTCACCGGCTCGCCCGCCGTCGCGGACGGCAAGCTGGTGATCGCGGACGATCGGGGGATCGTCTACTGCTTTGGCAGTCCGGCTTCCGATTGAACGGATCTTTCGACGGCAGACCGTCACTCTTGAAATCCTTTTCACCAGAATAAAGACAAATCGATCGATGACCGCAGCAACCGAAACCAAGACCGAAGTCGGCAGCTATTTCATCTCGAATTACCCGCCGTACTCGCAGTGGAATGCTGAAAACCTGCCCGAATTCCAGCGAGTGCTGCAGCAACCGCCGGGCGATGTGCCGTTGGGCCTGTACCTGCACATCCCGTTCTGCAGGAAGCGGTGCAAATTCTGTTACTTCAAAGTCTTCACGGAAAACCGCCCCGCCGATATCGAAGCCTACGTCAGCGCCCTGTCCAAAGAGATCGAAGTGGTCAGCCACCAACCGGCCATGGGTGATCGGCCGTTTCGCTTCGTCTATTTCGGCGGAGGGACCCCTTCGTTCCTGAGCGTCCGACAGCTCAACTCGTTGGTCGATCGCCTGCGAGAAAACGTGAACTGGGATCAGGCCGAAGAGGTGACGTTCGAATGCGAACCGGGGACGTTGGCCGAGCCGAAAATCAAGGCGCTGCGGGAATTGGGAGTCACCCGACTCAGCCTGGGAGTAGAAAACTTCAGTGATGAAGTGCTCCGGGAGAACGGCCGAGCCCATCTGTCGCCGGAGATCTTTCGAGCTTGGGATTGGATCCAGGCCGCCGGGTTTCCCAACGTGAATATCGACCTGATCGCCGGTATGGTCGGCGAAACGTGGGAGAACTGGAAAGATAACATCCGCCGTACCATCGACCTGGCGCCCGAAAGCGTGACGATCTACCAAATGGAGTTGCCGTTCAATACGATCTATTCGCAGGACGTGTTGGGCAACCGTATCGAGGTGCCGGTCGCCGACTGGGCGACCAAGCGCGCCTGGGTCGATTATGCCTACGACGAACTGCAGGCTGCCGGCTACCACATCTCGAGCGCCTACACGCTGATTCGCGATCCGGCCAAGGTCAGCTTCAGCTACCGAGACAACCTGTGGATGGGTTCGGATCTGCTGGCCACCGGCATCGCCAGCTTTGGCCATCTGTCGGGCGTGCATTACCAGAATCATCCCGAATGGAAACAGTACATCCAACCGCTGCTGGACGAAGGTCGGTTGCCGGTGGGTCGAGCCCTGCGGCCGACGCCTCACCAACTGCTGATCCGCGAGATGATCTTGCAGTTGAAACGCGGGTACCTGGAACCCGACTACTTCCGCAACAAGTTCGACGCGGACATCCTGCAACTTTGGCCACAAGTCTGGGACCGCTACGTCCAGGACCAGTTGGTCGAGATCCGGAACGATCGCATCGAACTGACTCGCAAAGGGTTATTGCAAGCCGACGCGTTGCTGCCCGCGTTCTTCGAGCCTCAGCATCAGGGAGTCCGCTATACATGAGCGATTCGCTGGTGTTCATGATGGGCCAATTCGAAGCGACGTTCCCCACCGATCGTCAATACGCGCGCAATCACATGTGGGCTCGGCGTCAAGATTCCGCGTACCGTTTCGGCTTTTCGGCGTATGCCGTTCGGCTGCTGCAAGATGTCTACTTCCTAGACTGGATCGTCGATCCCGGCACCCAATTGCAGCAACGGCAGGAGATCGGATCGATCGAAAGCAAGAAAGCAGAAGCCAGCCTGTATGCTCCGATCGCTGGTCGGTTGAGCGCGTTTAACCCGGAACTGCTGGACGATCCTTCGGCCATCAATGTCGATACCTACGGCATCGGTTGGTTGTTCGAGATCCGGAGCCCGATCCTGGACCCGCCCGTGGGGGACGAAACGTCGGGCTTGATGTCGGCTCGGCAGTACATCGCTTACCTGGACCAGGTCTGGGTCGTAACGCAACGGACGATCAAGGGCCAGTTGGCCTGACGCGAACGAACACAAGGCACCCGTGCTCGGGAGAATCCATCGATGAAACCGGAAATCACCGTCGTCGTATCGCAGGGGCCGAGTCACGATCCGACCAAACGAAGCAGGGAACATGAGATCGCCGATCGGCTGAGCGGCCGAGGCGACTTGGAGGTGCTGGTCGTGCCGCATCTGAACGACCTGCGCCCTGACGGCGACTCGCTGGGCGCGCTACGGCAACGGACCGGACATCTGATCGTCTTCTCCTGGCTCTATCCCCGCGCGGCGCATTGGATTCTGGATCGGCACAGGATCTCCGGCCAACGCGGCACGACTCGCTTGCACCTGGACACCGACGGTGAACCATCCGACGAAACGTCCAGCGATCCGCAGCAGGAGCCGGTCGAACGGGTCATCGATACACGCACGGTACCGACGCGGGCCATCTATTGCATCGATCTGCGCGCTTGCACGTCAGCGGACGCGGTCCTCCAGGAAGTCGAACACATCCTGACCGAGACCGGAATGCGTGCTTCCCGATCATCGATGGCCGCGTCGGAGGGCAATGGCTCCCGACCCTGGCGGTCGATCGCCGACGACATCCAGCGGCGCTGGTACCCGGTCATCGACTTCGGCCGCTGTACCAACTGCATGGAATGCATCGACTTCTGTCTGTTCGGAGTCTACGGGATCGACGAAAGCGACACGATTCTGGTCGAACAACCCGACAATTGTCGCAAAGGCTGTCCGGCATGCAGCCGAGTCTGTCCGGAGAACGCCATCATCTTTCCTCAGCACAAATCGCCGGCCATCGCCGGAGCCTCCAGCTCGATCGACGGCCTGAAAGTCGATCTATCCCAACTGTTCGGCAAGCCGGAACCCGACCAGCATTCCAGGCAGGTCGCCCAGCAGGAACGCGACCAGCAACTCGCCGCATCCGCCAACCAATCCAGCGACTCTTCCTCCATCGCACCCCCATCCCAAGACGCCCCCGGTCGCGACACCAGCGACGACACCAGCGACGGCATGAACGACGACCTAGACAAACTGATCAACGCCTTGGACCAGTTTGATTTGTAAGTGGCAGTGGTCATTGGTCTTTTTCGTGGAAGCCAGACGGTACCCGATCCCGGAGGGATCGCAGCCATTAGCCGGTGGTTGCGCGAAGCGATACCACCGGATGACGGGCAAAATCAAGGCAACCCGATCCCGGAGGGATCGCAGCACATTCGCGCTGGCATCCCTGCGGGATGCGACCGGGGGTGT
>REEF01000820.1 GCA_007695205.1 Planctomycetaceae bacterium | reverse complement strand
AGCATCTCCGCACCGTCCGATTTAACACATGTACGATGGCAATTTCATCGGGCGCAAAAATTTCCACACGAGCTAAACGAGCCATAGCAACCTCCTTCAAGGCCTTCGTCAAACCGCTACCCCCAACATAATTTACCAAATTCCGGCCGATTGTCCATAGTCTATGTGTGTCCCCAATATCGAAAATCGATAATTGTAGGATGGCGTCTCCCGAAACCAGCGGTGTAGTACTACAATGGGAGGGTTGCGATATCGAAGTTGAGGGCCATCATGAGGGACAGGGACCAGGACAAGTCGAAGGAAGTATTGATCGCTGAATTGGTGGAATTGCGAGAGAGGACTGTGGACGAAAGCGAGTTGGTCGAATGTCGTCGAGCTGCCGCCGTTCTTCAGGTGGCTTTGCATGGCGTTCACGAGTGCGATATCGAGGGTCGCATCACGTTTGTGAATCCGTCGCAGGAGACGATCACCGGGTACACGGCCGACGAATTGTTGGGCATGTATGTCTGGGACCCAATGCCCCCTGGGCCTCAAAAGGACGCTTTACCTGCCTACTTCAGGTATCTGGCCACCGAGCAGCCTCGTCCAACGCCCTACTTCACGCAATACGTCCACAAACAAGGCGGGATCATCGATGTCCGCGTGGATTGGAACTACGTGCGGAATCCGAAGGGCGAAGTCACGGGATTCGTGAGCATCATGACCGATGTTACCGAAGAGCGTAAAGTTCAATTTGCTCTTCATGAAAACCAGCGCCGGTTATCCACGTTGATGTCCAACTTGCCGGGCATCGCATATCGGTGCCAAAACCACCCGAACTGGCAAATGGAGTTCGTAAGCAGTGGATGCCATTCACTGACTGGGTATTCGGCGTCGCAGTTGTCTGTGAACAGCGGCCTGACTTACGGAGATCTGATCCATTCCGATGATCGTCAGACCGTGTGGCAGCAAACTCAGGCAGCGTTGGCTGAACGGAGACCGTTCCAGATCGAGTACCGGATCCGGACAGCAAACGGAGACGAAAAATGGGTCTGGGAGCAAGGTGTCGGAGTCTTCTCCGAATGCGGCGAACTCCAGGCCATCGAGGGCTTTATCGCCGATATCACTAGCCGAAAACAAACCGAACAACAACTCCAGCAACTCAACGAACGCCTGGAACAAAGGGTCCTGAAGCGGACGGCCCGTCTAACTGAAACCAATGATCGTTTACGGGCGGAGATGGAGGATCGGCGACTGGCCGAACAGGCCCTCCAACAGAACGAATCCAAGTACCGCGCGCTGGTCGAATCCAGCCCGGACGCGGTGGTGTTGAGCGACCTTGATTTACGTATCCTTTTCGCCTCGCCACAAGCCGCCCAGCAGCACAGTATCCAGCATCCCGATGAATTCGTGGGGCGATGTGTTCCCGATTTGGTGATCGAAGAAGACCGGGGACGAATGCAAGCCAATGCCGCTCGTCTGCTCGAGGAGGGAGTCCAAAGAAATAATCGTTATACCGGACTGCGACAGGACGGCAGCACGTTTGCCATCGAGAGTTCGTCCGCATTGATCCGAGACGCCGCCGGGACTCCCGTAGCCATGATGGTGGTCTACCGGGACATCACCGAGCGAATGAAAACCGAAGAAAAACTGACGATTTTCCGGCGGTTCGTCGAGGCGGCTACCCAAGGTTTCGGCATGGCCAATCTCGACGGATACATCGTCTACGTGAACCCCTTCCTAGCCCGACTCTACGGTGCGCAGTGTCCCGAAGAGGTGATCGGCAACCATGTCTCGACGTACTATCCTGCCGATTACATGGTGCGCCGCGAGAGGGAAATCATTCCGGCCCTGCGGTGTGGGCAGTACTGGCAGGGCGAGCAGATGATGGCCTTTGCAGACGGCCAGATGCATCCCACCATCCATTCGATCTTCCCGGTCTGTGACGACCAGGGCGAACTGCTCCGCACCGCTGCGATCATCACCGATATCACCGACCTGAAGCGAAGCGAGGCGAGACTGACGTTCGAACAACGGGCACTTCGCCGCATGCTGCTGGCCAGCGACCACGAACGCCGCTTGGTCACTTACGATCTTCACGACGGCGTGGCTCAACAACTGATGGGTGCCCTGATGCACTTTCATTGCACTCGGCCCGACCAAGGCAGTAACCCAAGAGCCGAGAACGCTCATCAAGTGGGAGTGGACGCGTTGCAGCGGGCTGCGGCGGAACTTCGCCGAATCATGAACCGGCTGCGAACGCCCGTTTTGGATAAATTCGGGCTGGTCGATGCCATCGAAGATGTGGCGGCTCAGTTGCGCTTGCTTCCCGACGCGCCGATCATCGAATTCCACCATCACGTCAGCTTCAAACGTTTGGAATCCACCTTGGAGAACTCGCTGTTCCGCATCGCCCAGGAAGCGATGAGCAATGCCTGCAGGCACAGCCAGAGTGATCGAGTCTCTGTGAAACTCACCCAGCAAGACGATCAAGTGACCCTGGAAGTCCGCGATTGGGGCACGGGTTTCGAGCAAGACGAGATTCCCAAAAACCGTTTCGGAGTAGAAGGCATTCGGGAACGTTGTCGTGTTTTGGGCGGAATGCTGAGCATCAAAAGCTCCTTGGGCAAGGGAACCACCATTCGCGTCACGTTTCCTGCGATCGAGGCTACCGAGCACCCGTGATTCCGTCGCCGATCTGTTGCAATCTCGCTGGCCGGAGTTCAAAATTGCGATCAGTAGCATTGCTCCAGCGACATCAACGACACGAAAGGCCCTGATAGAAACATGTTCAAAGATTTGTCGCCGAGTTTACTCCCGCTCGTTTTCGTTCGATGGCTCGTTGCCGCTGCTTTGGTCCTTTGCAGTCCGCTGGCGGGCCGCGGGGCAGAAGGCACGGAGGACCGCTTCGCCGAGTACCTTGACGCCCACCGCCTGGTGGCGAAAGCCGAGGGGGGCGAAGCCTACCGCGCTCGGCCGCTGACCATCGAGTGCTGGGCTCGGCTTGATGGGCGGGATTGGAACATTCTCGTGGCTCATGAGCCCAAGAGTTCGTCGACGCACTGGGAGTTCTACACGTATCGCAAGAGCGGCGAACTCGCACTGTACATGCCCGGCTACCAGCCATCGGAGATCCGTTCAGGCGTCGATGTGGTCGACGGTCAGTGGCGATACCTGGCGGCCGTGATCGAGGCCGATCGGGTGCGGTTATACGTCGACGGGCAACAGGTCGTGGATCAGCCGGTCAGCCGTCCGGCGGAATTGGTCACTCAGGCCGGGCCGCTCTCCCTGGGCGAGCTCTCCGAGGGTGGAATCGGTTGTGGGGGGGCGATCGCCGAGGTCCGCATTTCGCACGCCGCTCGCTCCATCCAAGAGGTTCCCACCGGACCGCTGACCGCCGATGCACATACCATCGGCTTGTGGCGTCTGGACGCGCGCGAGGCGGGTGTTACCGTCGCCGATGCCTCCGCGATGGCCAACGACGCGCTCGTGCAACCGGCCACGCAGACCGTCGTGCGTCCCACGGCGGAACATCGGGATCCCACCAGCCGCATGTCCGGGAGCCAAGTGGGTGTCCTGGCTCCGCCGGCGGATCGCGAAGCATCGCGGCACCTGCTGGCAGCCACGCTGACGGAACTCGAACTGCTTTCTCTTGGCGATGGCTCGGAATTTCGCGATGCTGTCCTGGAGGATTGGGAGACGCAGTACTGGCACCTCGAAAACCAAATTGCCGGTCGGGAGGAACTTCCCGGCAGCCCGGATCAGGCGTTCGACCGGCACGCCCTCTGCTACCCGGAGGACCGCGATCCGCTGGGCGTGGTCCTCCGCCGCACGGCCGCGCTGCTGGAGCACCTGCGAGGCATGCCTCGCGCCCCCGAGTTGGACGCTTGGGAGCGCGACCTTACGGCCCTACAGGACGCGGCAGACGCGGTCCCGCCCGGGCAGCATCCGGAGAAGAGGAAGGGCTTGTACCTGGCTGCCTGTGCTCTTCGCCGAGGCCTCGCGTTGACAAACCCGCACCTGGACTTCGAGGAGATCGTGTTCGTCGTCCGTGGCGTCCCGAACGGTTCGCGAGCATGGGGCTTGCAGCCGACGAACGATCGCCAGGGGCAGCATTTCCACACGCAGTACTACGCTTTCAACTCGATTCCCGGCGGCGGCCTGTTTGCCGTCGGTGACTTCAAGACCACTCCCACGGTCCGCAACGTAGTCGCCCGCTCCCGAGTTGCGAATGGCCGCCTGGCGGGGAAAGAACTCGAAACGGGGGCGTACCTCTCGCCAGATCTTTCGTTCGACGGTCAGACGATCCTCTTTGCCTGGACCGAAAACGAGGAGCTTCACAGCTACGAGTGGAATCGGCACACCACATGGAATCTGTTCCGAGTAGGCGTGGACGGTTCGGATCTAACACAACTCACCGATTCGCCCTGGAACGATTTCGATCCCTGCTTCCTGCCGGACGGACGGATCGCTTTCATTTCCGAACGCCGGGGAGGATATATTCGCTGCTTTGGGGGTCTGAGGGTACCGCAGCACACCCTGCACAGCATGGCCGCCGACGGCAGCGACATCCGCCCGTTGAGCTGGTTCGTCACCGGCGAATGGCATCCCAGTGTGGACAACAACGGCATGATCGTCTACACCCGCTGGGACTATGTCGACCGGGAAAACTGTCTGGGTTCGAATTTTTGGATCTGCACCCCCGACGGCCGCAACCCCCGCGCCCCCCACGGCAATTATCCCTATCCTTGGCACACGTTCGACGACAACACCCGGGGCGATTCGCGGATCGGCCGCCCCTACACCGAAATGAACATTCGCGCCGTGCCCGGTTCGCGGCGGTACATCGCCACGGCTGCCCCGCACCACGGCGAATCTTTCGGCAGCCTGGTGATGATCGACTTGGCGATCCCCGACGACGGCCACATGTCGCAGGTGAAGCGGATTACGCCCTACGTGCGCTTCCCCGAGTCCGAGCAGCCCGCCCGTCTCCAGTATCCCTACGGCACCGCCTGGCCGTTCGACGAGAATTTCTACCTGGTCAACTGGTGGGAGAACATCTATCTGCTCGACCGCTTCGGCAACCGCGAGCTGCTCTGCGAGAACTCCTTGGTCTTCGGGGGCACGACCAACTGGAACATGCGGCTGATCGATCCGATCCCGATCCGCCGGCGGCCCGTTCCGCCGATCGTTCCCCCGGGCACCTCGGCGGGCCGGCCGGAGGGCGAGTCGGAGCCGGCGCGGATCAGCGTCATGAACGTTTACAACAGCGACCTGCCTTTCCCGGAAGGGACCCATATCCGCTATCTTCGCGTGCTGCAGGACATCCCCAAGTCGAACCCACAGATGGACGAGCCTGCGGCCATGGGTTACCACTGGGAGAACACGCCTCGGGTCCCACTGGGCATCGTCCCGGTCGAGGAGGACGGCAGCGCCCACTTCGAGGCCCCGGTGGAGCGGGCCCTGATCTTCCAGGTGCTGGACGAAAACTACATGGCCGTGCAGACGATGCGTTCCGTGACCCATGTGCAACGCGGCGAGCATCTCTCGTGTGTTGGCTGTCACGAGGACCCGCTGACATCCCCAGCAGCGTCGGCATCGATCCCCCTGGCGATGCTCCGGCCCCCTTCGCTCTTGGAGCCGGAACTGGGCACCGTCGAGCCGGTGAATTTCTATCGCTTGGTGGAGCCGGTTTTTCGCGACACCTGCCTTCCATGCCATCGTCAGGAGAACGCGGGACCGCTGGACATGAGCTTCGAGGGTTTGCGGCCCTACGTCCATTATTTCGGTGGCGGGATGCGGGGCGAGGTGATGGCGGCTAACTACGGCGGCAGCCGGTCGATACCCGGCCGCGTCGGAGCGCGCCAGTCTCGTCTGGGCAGAGCCTTGCTCGACGCGACCCATCGTGACCGAGTCCCGGCCGACGCCTATCGCCGCGTCGTACTCTGGCTGGACGCCAACGCCTTGCGACTGGGGGCGTTCTACGACGAGCAGCGGCAGATGGCCGGCGAACTCGTCT
>REEF01000545.1 GCA_007695205.1 Planctomycetaceae bacterium | reverse complement strand
ACTCCGAATCCTGCGATACCACGGCGTCGTGTTGCAAGTAGTCGACAAAAAGGGTCGGGAGTCGTTTTCCGCCACTTCGCTTTCCATGCGGTGAATCGTTGGCCGAAAACGACTCCCGACCCCTTGTTCCGAGGCAGAAACCAAATAGGAGACTTTTCCGTGCTATTGAAACAATATTACCTTGGATGCCTTTCCCACGCTTCGTATTTGATCGCTGATCCGCAGACCAAAACGGCGGCCATCGTCGATCCTCAACGGGACATCCAGCAGTACCTGGACGACCTAGGCGAAGGCGGGTACACGCTGAAATACGTGTTTTTGACTCACTTTCATGCGGACTTCTTGGCCGGACACATCGAACTGCGAAATCGGGCAGCAGCGCGGATTGTGATGGGTTCGCGTGCCGAAGCCGAATTTGATTTTACTGCGGCCGGCGAGGGCCAGGTTTTCGAATTGGGGGACGTCTGGATCAAGATCATGGAGACGCCGGGACATACGCCCGAAGGCATTTCGCTGCTGGTGTTCGATCGCACCGAGAGCGAATCGGAACCGCATGCCGTATTAACCGGCGACACGCTGTTCATCGGCGACGTCGGACGCCCCGACCTGCTGGCCTCGATCGGCGTCACGGCAGACGAATTGGCGGAAATGCTGTATGAATCGGTGCGACGGCTGCGCGACCTGCCGGATGCGACCTTGGTCTACCCGGCTCACGGCGCCGGCTCGATGTGCGGGAAGAGCTTGAGCAAGGAAACCGTGTCGACGATCGGCGAACAGAAGAAGTTCAATTACGCATTGCAGCCGATGTCCCGGGACGATTTCAAACGACTGGTGACGGCGGACCAACCCGAGGCACCGGACTATTTCGTGTACGATGCGATCAAGAACCGACAGGAACGCCCGGACCTGGAGGCGACGCTCAGCCATTCGCTGCGTCCGCTTGCCTGGGAACAGGTGCTCGAGTTACAGGGCCAGGATGCTCAATTGCTGGATGTCCGCGATGCGGTCGATTTCGAAGGAGCCCATGTGGCCGGGTCGATCAACATTGGACTCAGCGGCAAATACGCGACCTGGTGCGGAACGGTGCTGAACCACGAACAGCCGATCGTGGTGATCGCCGAACCGGGTAACGAAGAGGAAGCGGTGATGCGATTGGGGCGGATCGGGTTCGACAACGTCGCGGGTTATCTGGACGGCGGGCTGCGGGCGTTGGAATCGCATCCGGAACACCTGCGGTCGATCCAGCGGATCACCGCCGTCGCACTGGCGGATCAACTGGATGCTGCTCAGCCGCCGCTGGTGCTGGATGTGCGTGCCGAACAGGAATGGCGATCCGGTTACATCGAAAACAGCAAGAACATCCCCTTGCCGCAATTGATGGATCGGCTGAGCGAACTGCCGGAAGATCGCACGATCGCGGTCCAGTGCCAAGGCGGGTACCGATCGGCCATCGCTTGCAGCCTGCTGGCGCGTGCTGGGCGAGATAACCTGCTGGATGTTGTCGGAGGCTTCAAAGCGTGGACCGCGTCCAAGTTGCCGACGCAAGGCGAAGCCCCGGCCTGCCAGTCCGAAACGGCCTGTGGAACTCAGGGATGATTATCTTACTGAGTCTGATCTTCGGCCTGGTGGTGGGACTGTCGCTGGGCCTGACCGGTGGCGGGGGGGCGATTTTTGCCGTCCCGCTGCTGGTCTACGGGCTGGGCGTTCCGGCTCGCGAGGCCGTCGGGATCTCGTTGGCCGCCGTGGGGGCGACCAGCCTGGTCGGATTCTTGCAGCGTTGGCGCGCCGGACAAGTCGAGATCGGTACGGGATTGCTGTTCGCCGTCGCGGGGATGGTTGGCGCACCGCTGGGCTCCTGGATCGCCGGACGATTGCCGGAGACGATGCTGTTGCTGCTGTTCGCCGGGCTGATGGTGATCGTCGCGATCCGCATGTGGCAAAGCTCGCCAGCCGCCGCCTCGGCCGAAGCGATACTCGCCGCTCAAGACAACTCGGCTGACGGACCTACCTGCCGCCGCGACGCAACAGGAACGTTGATCCTGACATCTCCATGTGCGCTGCTGCTGTTGACCGTGGGGCTTTTGACCGGACTGCTGGCCGGATTGTTCGGCGTGGGTGGCGGTTTTGTGATCGTCCCGGCGCTGATCCTTTTCAGCAGCATGTCCATCCACCGCGCGGTCGGCACCTCGTTGATGGTGATCGCGCTGATTAGCGTTTCCGGCGTGACCGCTCATCTGGCAGCCGGTCGCGACATCCCGCTGGATATCACCGGCCTGTTTCTACTGGGCGGACTGGCTGGCCTGTTCGCCGGCCAAGCGATCTCCAAACGGTTGTCCAGCACCGTATTGCAGCGAGTCTTCGTGGTAGCGATCCTCGCCGTGGCCGGATACATCGTGCTACAGAATTTGTTGTTGTAAGCAAAAGTGCGTTCCCATGCTCGTCAAACAACTGGACCGCTGCGCCTGGCTGCTTCTTCCCTGATGCTCCATCCACGCTGGTTTCACCATCCCCCCTCGTCTTTGCCACGGCACTGCTGAGCAATGGAAGGCATGGTGACGGATCGGAGGTGTGCGAGGTTTCCACCCCAACGTTGCATAAAGTTCCCTCGTAGGACGGATTGGCAATCCGTGTTACTTGTGTTGTGGGACGGATTGGCAATCCGTCCTACTTTGATGCATTGACCGCCGCGACTCGGGCATGGATTTCCTGGTACAGATCGGTGGGCAGTGGCCCGTGATCGACGGCGGCCAGATTCTCTGCCAGGTGGTCGGGATCGCAGGTGCCGACGATGGTGGTGTGGCAGTGGGGATGGGTCAGCGTGTACCGCAGGATCAACTCGGCTCGGCTCATCCCCTGCGGTAGGATTGGATCCAGGCGAGCGCGGTTCCAGATTTCGTTCAACGCCGGGCGCTGAACCTCCGCATCCGGACCACCGTGCGCGATGCCGCCGCGAATGATGATGCCCGCACCACCTTCGGCTGCCCTTGTGATCCAATCGTGATGCTCCGGTGCCAAGCACGAATAGGGGATCTGGAAGGTGTCGAACACGCCCAATTCGATCAGGTCAGGCAGTTTGGGCAGCGTGCTGGAAACGCCCAGGTATCGGACGATTCCTTCCTGGCGGAACTGCATCAACAGATCGATCAGCCCCTGATCTTGCAGTGTCTTGGCATCGCCGCCGTGGAACTGCAGAACGTCCACATAATCGGTCTTCAGCCGCCGCAGACTGGTTTCCATATTCCCTTGGATGACGTCCCGTTGCCAGACGTGATCGATTTCCAGGTGGTCCTCATGCTGGGTATAGGCACAGCCGCACTTGGTCGCCAGATAAAACTCGTCGCGCCGTGCGCTGATGAACCTGCCGATCCGCTCCTCGCTGATTCCGTAATCGGGCGCTGTATCGATGAAGTTGATCCCCGAATCCAGGACGAGATTGAGGAAGCGTTCCGCATCGTGATCCTCCACCACACGCACGCCCCAAGTTCTTGGGCCACGCAAACCCATGGTTCCGTAGCCCAATGGTGTGACTTCCAGACCGGTCCGGCCGAGTTTCCTCTTGATCATCGACTCACCCTGATCCCAGCAGAGGTCGGACCCCTTCGATGTGGAAAAAAACCAGGTACTTGCTCTCCTGCTGGCTGATCGGCGGCGAAAGACCGCGATGGACGGCCTGGATCTTTTCCGGATCCGTTTCCTCCGCCACGACACGCAGCGACAAACGTTTCCCCATAAATTCGCCGCCGTCTTCGATGAACAGGTAGGAGGCACTCGGGTTACGCCAGACATTTTCATGCGATAACCGTTCGGCCATGATAAAGCAGCATGTCCCATCATCCTCTGGGTCCAGGAAGTAGGGCTTGGCATAGATCGCCTGATTCACTTGACCGGCAGCGTCGGTCGTCGCGAGGACGCCAACCCCCTGGGCCTGTTGGAAATATTCGCTGAGCGTCATTTTGGTTCTCCGTGTAAATTGTTAAGAACAGGTTTCAAGTCATCGGTTGCGTCGGATACTCGAGCGGATGGTTTCAGCACGGGGGCGACCAATCCCATCAGCGAAAATGCGGTGATGACCAGGCTGTGAGCGATCTCGCCGCTGGCGATCATCCCCGGGATGTCGGTCAACGGACGCTCGAAGACCTCGATCAACTCGAACGCATCCAACTCGGTCTGCCCCGTACTGCGGCAGCCTTCGGCGGCGAACAAGTACAGGTAATTGTTCTGGACGGCCGGATTGGGCAAGACGCGAGCCAGCAGACGGATGCTTTCTGGCTCGTATCCGGTTTCTTCCCGCAATTCTCGAGCGGCCGCCACCTCGGGCGCTTCGTCTCCATCGATCATCCCACCGGGAATCTCCAGCACCACGTCCCGGATCCCGTGCCGAAACTGGCGGATCAGCACGACGTTGCCTTCAGGGGTGATCGGGATCACGTTCACCCACGACGCGCTGTCGATCACGACGTAATCCCGCTCCTGGCCCGTCGGTTCAAACCGATACCGGTCTCGACGAAGACGAAAGACGTGATAATCGGAAACATCCTGGTTCCCGAGATACGTCCAGCTTTGATCCAACATGAGTCTCCCTATCGATGACGAGAAAAAGGGGTCAGGAGTCATTTGCCAGGAACTGGCCCTTTGGGTGCTTCGCACAAATGACTCCTGACCCCTTTTTCTCGAGAACTAAGCCGTAAAATCGATCATCGCTTTCACCACGCCCTCGCGATAATCGGCGACAAGATCAAACGCCGCTCGACTGTCCGAAAAGGGGAAACGATGCGTGATCAATGCTTCGATGTCCGCCCGGTTTTCGCCGATAAACTGCAAGGCTTTTTCTACGCACCCACGCTGACGTCGTACGTTGATGATCGAGATCTCTCGACGCCGCATCGTTTCGGCATCGAAACTCACACGAGCGACCTCGGGGATGCCGATCAGCATCAGGGTGCCACCGGGACGCAATAACTGAAGAGCCTGGTCGATCGCATCCTGTTGGCCGCAGCATTCGAAGACGATATCCAGCCCCAGCGGTTCGAGTTCTCCGATGGCGGCGACGATGTCCTGCTGTAAGGGATTACCCACCCAGGTCGCTCCGGCGGATTTCGCGGCCGCGCAACGTTCGTCGATTTTATCGGTCGCATAGCTGGCAGCACAACCGTGGCGAACAGCGGGCAACAGGACCGTACGCCCGATCGGGCCCATGCCGAGGATGCCGATCTTGTCGCCTGCCGCCAGCCGGGATTGCTCGACCGCGTAGATTCCGATCGCCAGTGGTTCCGAGATCGTCGCTGCCTCTAAACTGATTTCGTCCGACAGCTTGAAGCAATTCTCGCCGGGCATGACCAGGAATTCTGACATACTGCCTTCGGCTTGGCCTGGACAGCCCAGGAACCGGATGGATCGGCACGTATTGGGGCGTCCGCGTAGGCATTGATCGCAATGGCCGCAGTGCATGGCTGGTTCGATGGCCACGCGATCCCCCGGGCGGACATGGGTCACTTGGCTGCCCACCTGTTCGATCGTCCCTGCGCATTCGTGCCCGACGGTAAACGGATATTCGACCACCTGGGATCCGATCCGGCCCGTCGAGTAGTAGTGAATGTCCGACCCGCAGACACCCACCGCACCCATCCGGACCAGGACGTCGGTTGGCTGTTCGATCTTTGGATGCGGGACATCGGCCGGTGCCATGGCGCGAAGCCCGGTCAGCGGAAATGATTTCATGGAAGCAATGATTCTTGATCGAGGAAGTCCCGGGGATCTTCTCGGCAAGAGGCTCGCACCGTGCAAGCCGCCCCGGATAAGCTCCGATTGTCGCTGGAAGCCGGCCCCGTTGTCAACGGGCCGAAATCGCTTCCGCAGAGGACTCGAGTGCCCCCTATTCGCCAGAAATGTGCTTGCCCGCCGCAGGCTACTCGGGTTATGCTAATAATCGCCCGGTCAGCGGAAGGGGTCGGGAGTCGTTTTCGGCCAAGCCGGGGCTCCTGTGGTTGATCGTTGCCCGAAAACGACTC
>REEF01000819.1 GCA_007695205.1 Planctomycetaceae bacterium | reverse complement strand
ACACGCCGGACTATGTGATACTGGCTAGATTTAGCTATTTACCCTTCTATGCTAGGGACCCTCGCCGAACGGTGGGTGGGCATTCTGGCCGATCTTGTTCCGCTCGACGGACAGGAATGTCCACCCTACATTGGCTTCCTGGCCAAGCGGATTGCTTACGGTTGAATTCTCGTCCGTCGGGTATACAATTCTGTTCCGTCCGTTTTCTGCAGACCAGGGAGATTTTTTCATGAGATTCAACAAGCCATCGCGCTCGGCCCGAGCATTCACGCTCGTCGAGCTTCTGGTGGTGATTGCCATCATCGGAGTGCTCGTTGCGTTGCTGTTGCCCGCCGTGCAGGCTGCCCGGGAGGCGGCGAGGCGGACCCAGTGCGTGAACAACCTCAAACAAATCGGTGTCGGCTTCCACAACTACCACGACACTTTCGGCGTGCTGCCGCCGGCCTACGTGATCCAACCGGGCGGCGGCGGAGTCCACGGGCCCCCCGACCCCGAGACTCGCGACGCGGGCCCCGGCTGGGCGTGGGGCGCGTTGATGCTGCCGTTTCTAGAGCAAAGTCCGCTGCACGCGGCGTTCGATTTCAATCTGCCCTCCTGGCACGCCGATAATGCCAGCCCCGCGAGAACGCAGTTGTCAGTTTTCCTCTGCCCTTCGGCGACGGAAACCAACCGGCCCGTGGACATCCGAGATGGGGGCGGTCAGACGCTGGCCACGTTCGGCCGATCGACATACGTGCTGAACGCTGGGCGGGAGGCACCCTGGGACTTTGCCGTTGACAGCTACCTGGGGATTGCCGACGGGCCGCTGTACCGTAATTCGCCCACGCGGTTCGCCGACGTCGTCGACGGCCTGTCGAACACGGTGTTCGCGGGCGAGCACCACCCGCTGGTCAGCGACAAGACGTGGGTGGGGGTGGTGCCGGGCGCAGTGGTCTGTCCGACGCCGCGCTTCGCGTTTTCCTACTGTGAACCAGCCGGAACGTTGGTCAACGTCCACAGCGGACCGGCGGCCAGCGAGGGATACGTGATCCATCCACCCAACAACCCGCTGGCCCACGTGGACGCAATGTACGCTCAGCATCCCGGCGGCTGCAACGTCCTGTTGGGCGATGGCAGCGTGCGGTTCGTCTCGGAAACGATCAACCAGCTCACCTGGGCAGCGCTGGCCACTCGGGCCGGAGGCGAGGTCATCGGCGACTTCTGACCGATCGAACACCAACCACGAGACACCTCAGGGACCCCAAGATGGATACCAAACGATCGTTAGGCGGGCTGTTGGCGTTGGCGGTTTCCGCCCTAGTCTGCGGCGGGTGCGGCCGACCGCAGGTGGCTCCCGAACATCTGGGTCTGACCGCCGAACTGCGCACGGCCATTTCGACGCAGAACGTCGAGTGGCTAGAGCGGGCCGAGACGCTTGTCGAACAGCACCACCAGGCCGGCGAGATGTCCGACCAGGAGTACAAGGCGTTTCGCTCGATCATCGAGAAGGCGCACGACGAAGCGTGGGACGCGGCGGAGCGCGAGGTCCTGGCGCTTCAGAAAGCGCAACGACCGACGCGGGAGCAGACGGAACGAGCCCGTCGGTGAAAGCTTCGCCGATGGACCAACCGTAAACGCCGGGGCAGGTATTCTTTGTGGTGGAATCGCCGGAAGGGGGGCGGGAATCGTTTTTGGATAAGCCGCTTCCCATGTGGTTAACCGTCGGCCGAAAACGACTGCCTATCAAGAATTCGCCATCAGCCATTAGCAGCAAGCGGATCGCCAAGATCAAAGCCCCGCAGTCCTCGATCGTCGTGAAAAATGCCTGTCCTTTTGTTTACACGCTGGGACACGCGTTCGGCGCACGCGGGCCACAATCTGTCCCCTGCCCAATGCGCTCGATCGAGTGGGGTGTGGTTGTCGGACAATTCGATTATCATAGGGGCTTGATGGGTAGGACGCTGATCCATTCAAAGGGGATAAATCCATGAAGACGGTGGCTTGGGGTTGGTTGTGGCTGGCGGCATGGCTGGCAGCGACGGTGACTGCCGGCGCGGATATGAGCGTGGACACGGACGCTTGGCAAGCCGAATTGGCTCGGGTTCGCGCCACGGACCAGCGAGTCTTGCCCGAGGAGGATGCGGCGGGTGCCGTCGATGGACAGCTCCGAGGCCGCTTTGGCTTTCATACGGATCAGGAGGATCATCCGTTCTGGCAAGTCGATTTGGGCGACGATTTCGAGCTGAGCCGAGTGGTGATCTACAACCCGCATGTTCCCGAACGTGCGGCTCGCATGCGAGTGTTGCTTTCATTGGACGGCGAAAACTGGTGTCAGGGTTACCAGCACGAGGACGGGCCGCTGGCCGCGCCGGACGGTTCGCAACCCGCGACGGTGCCGTTGCCGCAGCAACGGGCGCGTTTCGTGCGTCTGCAGGTGCCGGGGCGAACCTGGCTGCATCTGGATCAGGTCCAAGTGTTTGCAGCGGATGGGCAAGCGAATCTGGCGTTGGGTCAACCGGCTACGCAAAGCAGCGTCAGCCAATGGTCGACGCGATCGATCCGCGTAGAGACTCGAAGCGAACTGGATGATTTGACAGCGGCACGCCAGGCCATGAATCGAGCGATCCAATCGCTGGGAGCCTGGCAGACGCCCTGGCGAGCCCAGATGAACGACTTGCTGGCGGAATCGATCCCGGCCGACGATTCGCGTTGGGCGGCCTTGTATGGTCGCGTCCTGGCAATGCGGCAGGAGATCCATGCCACGCGGGATGCTTTGCAGCGGTTCCAAGCACGGGCCATGCGGATGGCGATCGAGGACATGGCCAGCACCGCGCCGGACCGGCTGGGTGATGTCGACCGGTTACTCGCGCGACTGGATTCCATCGAAGCCGATCTGCCCGCTTTGATGCAGGCGTTCGATGCGGGTCAGCCGGATTCTTTGCCGGAGGCTCAACGGGTGCTGCAATTCCAGCGTCAGGTTTTGCTGGCGAACCCGTTGTTGGATTTCGATCGACTGCTGCTGGTGCGGCGGAACCTGGGCCCCACCGCTCGAGCCGCAATGGGTGGTGCGATCGGGATGGCCACCAATTTCCACGCCAACGACACCGTCGCACCGACCGGCTGGGACAACGAGATCGCCGTGGTCAGCGATCTTCGAGGCCAGCCGCAGTGGAGCACGCTGTTCCGGCCCGAGGGCGGTCGATTTATCGGGGACTTGAAGCTGGATTTCGATGCCCAGCGACTGCTGTTCGCCTCGGTCGGCCAGCAGGGCCGTGCGTGGCGTATCTTCGAGATCGGCATCGATGGTCAAGACCTGGTCCAAATCACGCCCGACGAAGGCGACGACGTATCGCACTCCGATCCATGCTACCTGCCTGACGGCAAGATCCTGTTCGCGTCGACCGCCAATTACGTCGGCCTACCCTGCGTGTTCGGATCGGCGCCGATGGTCAGCTTGTACCGTTTGGACCGCCAGACGGACGAGATCCGGCAATTGACGTTCGAGCAGGACAGCGATTGGTGTCCCACGGTGACCAACAGCGGTCGCGTGATGTATCTGCGCTGGGAATATGCCGACCTGCCTCATTCGAACTCGCGGATCCTGTTCCACATGAATCCCGATGGGACGGGCCAGATGGAATACTTCGGCAGCAACTCGTACTTTCCTCCCTCCTTCTTCTACGCGCAACCGGTCCCCAATCATCCCACCATGATCGCCGGGATCGTCACCGGCCATCACGGCACGCATCGCTCGGGCCGTCTGCTGCTGGTCGATCCGGCTCGAGGGCGGCACGAAGCGGAGGGCGTCGTGCAGGAGATTCCCGGTTGGGGCCAGCAGGTCGAGCCCATCGTGGCCGACCGGATCGTCGACGGCGTCTGGCCTCAGTTCCTGCATCCGATGCCGCTCAGCGATAAATACTTCCTGGTCGCCATGAAGTGGCGGCCTGATTCGCTATGGGGCATTTACCTGGCGGACGTCTTCGACAACCTGACGCTGTTGACCGAAGTCGAAGGAGCCGCTCTGCTGCAACCCATCCCCATCCAGGCTCGACCCGGTGTCCCCGCGATCGCGGACAAGGTGGATCTGAGCCGCGACGATGCCACGGTCCTGGTCGGCGACGTGTACCACGGTCCCGGTTTGGCGGGCGTGCCGCGGGGCGAGGTCAAACAGTTGCGGGTGATCAGTTATTACTGGTCGTCGCGAGGTATGGGCGGTCTGCTGGGCAGCATCGGGATGGACGGCCCGTGGGACATCAAGCGGGTGTTGGGCACCGTGCCGGTCGAGCCGGACGGTTCGGCCCATTTTCGCATCCCGGCGAACAAGCCCATCACGCTGCAGCCATTGGATGCCGAAGGCAAGGCCGTGCAGCTAAAACGCACCTGGATCGTCGGCATGCCGGGCGAAGTCGTCTCGTGTGCCGGATGTCATGAATCGCAGAATACCGGCCCGCCGATCGACCAGTTGCCCTTGGCCGCGTTGCGCAGACCGTCGGAGCTCAAGCCTTGGTACGGTCCGCCGCGCGGATTCGCCTTTCATCGCGAGGTTCAACCCGTGTTGGACCATCGATGTGTCGGTTGCCATGACGGTCAGGCGCGCGAGGACGGTACGACGTTGATCGATCTGCGAGGCGATCAGAGCATCGAGGACTGGAATTCGCAGATCTCCGGCCGAGTCGACCCGAAATACGGCGGCCAGTTCTCGGTCTCGTACGCGAACCTGCATCGCTACGTGCGGCGACCGGGCATCGAAAGCGACATGCATCTGCTGACGCCCGGTGACTTCCATGCCGATACCACCGAACTGGTCCAGATGCTGCGCGACGGTCGCCATCATGGCGTTCGACTGGATTCCGAACAATGGGATCGGCTGATCACCTGGATCGATCTGAATACGCCCTACCATGGTACGTGGACCGAGATCGTGGGTTCCGAGGCCGTCCAGCGGGTGATGCCTCGACGGATGGAATTGAGCCAGCGATATGCTGGGATCGCGATCGACTACGAAGCCATCGTTGCTCCGCAGCAGGCGCCGCTCCAACCCGTGATGCCCGAACCTGAAGAAGCACCCGCTGAAGCTGTCACCGCGCCACTGAACGTTCCCGGCTGGCCGTTCGACGCTCAGGAAGCCGCTCGCCGCCAAGCGATGCTGGAACTCCAGCCGCGAACGATCGATCTGGGCGATGGAGTCCGATTGGAACTGGTGCCGATCCCGGCAGGCACGATGGTCATGGGCCAGGCGGGCGGGTCCACGATGGAAGCCCGGCCGCAGATCGCCACGATCGAGCGGCCTTTCTGGATGAGCCGTTTTCAAGTCACCAACGCTCAATTCGCTCGCTTCGATCCCGACCACGACAGCCGCCTGGAATCGCGTCACGGCTATCAGTTCGGCCGCTTGGGGTACCCGCTGAACGAACCCGATCAGCCCGTCGTCCGCGTCAGTTGGCACCAGGCGGACGCCTTCTGCCGCTGGCTGAGCCAAGAGACCGGGCAGCGATTCTCGTTACCCAGCGAACCGCAGTGGGAGTGGGCATGCCGTGCGGGCAGCGACACGCCGTTCTTCTTCGGGGATTTAGACGCCGACTATTCGTCCTATGCGAATCTGGGCGATATCCGGCTGAAGGAATACGCGGCCTGTACGGCTCGAGGCAATTATACGCGCGCCGAGGTCATCGAGAACCCTGGTATCTATGACGACTGGGTGCCTCGCGACACGCGTTTCGACGACGGCCACTTCTTGGCCGCACCGGTCGGCAGCTATCGGCCCAACGCTTGGGGGTTGCACGACATGCACGGGAACGTCTGGCAATGGACCCAAACCGCCAGCGAGGCTGGCCGGATGACCGTCCGAGGCGGTTCATGGCGCGACCGCCCGCATCGGGCGACGGCCAGTTATCGTCTGGACTATCGTCCGTATCACCGAGTTTTCAACGTCGGCTTCCGCGTCGTCTGTCAGATCGATACGGAGGTGGCATTGCAGGAGTGAGGCCGAGGGGGTCGGGAGTCGTTTTCGGCCAACGATTCACCACATGG
>REEF01000816.1 GCA_007695205.1 Planctomycetaceae bacterium | reverse complement strand
CCATGGTTGCATAAAAAGTGGGACGGATTGGCAATCCGTCCTACTTTCTGCTGCAACCACGAGGTGGAATCTTGGGATGATGGCTTTCACGGTAGATCGGCGGGTTGGATGATCGTGTGCAGTTGGTTGGTGGGCAGGTCGTTTAACACTTGGGTTTGGCGACCGTGCCAACGGATCTCGACGCGGTCGACGCGGTCATGGGGCCCCAAGCCGAAGTGCAGTCGTGAACCGAAATGGCCCTGGTAGCCGCGCCCACTGTGAACCTCGGCGGTCTGAACCAAATCGCCGGCGGTCACGGTCACTCGGCTGCCAACCGCGTCCCGGTTGCTGCCGATGCCGCGCAACTGGAGCTGAAGCCAATGATGGTCGTTTTCCGATTCGTTCCGCAGGATGGTCGGCTGGTCGCGGATGTTCAGGATCACCACATCGATGCGGCCGTCGTTGTCCAGATCGTCGAATGCCGTGCCACGACTGGCTCGGACCGGCAAGAGCCCATCGCCTGCCTGGTCCGAGATATCGACGAACCTCGCTTCTCCCGTTTCGATCAACTTGTTTTGCAACAGCACGTTGCGCGCTCGCCAAGCCGTGCTGCTGTCGCGCAGCTCGGCATTGTCCTCGGTGTGCCCGTTGGCGATGAAAATGTCGCGGTCGCCATCGTTGTCAAAGTCGATCAAGCCGGTACCCCAGTTCACATGCTGCAGCGTCCCGGCGCCGGCATCGGTCCGCAGCGTGACATCTTCCAGCATGCCGTTGCCCAGATTGCGGTACAGCACCGGAAGTTCGCTTTGGTACGAAGTCATGAAAAAATCCAGGAACCCGTCGTTATCGTAATCCGCACAATCCACGCCCATGCTGGCGTTCTCGTCGCCGTAAAAGTTATAGGCCACGCCGATCAGCAGCCCGATTTCTTCGAACTTGCCGGTCCCGTCATTGCGAAAGAAGAAGTTTTCTGCGACGTCGTTGCAGACGAAAATGTCGGTGTGGCCGTCGTTGTCGTAATCGGCACAGACCATGCCCATGCCCGTGCCCGCATGCAGTCCGATGCCGGACGAGATGCTGATATCCGTGAACCGCCCATCGCCCTCATTGCGATACAAGGTATCCGGCACCGGGGCAAAATCTTTCGGGGATGGGTACGAAGGGATGCCGTCGATGCTGCGTTGGACATGCGTGGCGTAATCGAACACCAGGTAATTGACCACATACAGATCCAGCGTTCCGTCGCCATCGATGTCCAAAAATGCCACGCCGGCACCGACCTGATCGCCGTTTTCCACACCGGCCTGGTCGGTCACGTTGGTGAAGGTGCCGTCCCCGTTATTGCGATACAACGCGTTGGGACCGTGGTTGTTGACGTACAGGTCCGGGAAGCCATCATTGTCGTAGTCGGCGACGGCCACCCCCAAGCCGAACCCTGCATCACCCAGTCCTGCCTGGATCGTGACGTCGGTAAACGTCCAATCGCCGTTGTTGCGGTACAAGCGATTGATCGGCGGCCGGTCCGGATCGACCTGGGCACCACGCAACGGAGCGCCGTTCAAGAAATAGATGTCGATCAACCCATCGCCGTCGAAATCAAAGGTGGCCAGCCCGGCACTCATCGCTTCGATGATGTAGCGGCGTCCGCTGCTGCCGTCGGTATGTTCAAAGGCGATGCCCGTTCCGGCCGAAACATCGCGCAAATGGATCGGTCCGGTCGGCGCTGCCGGCGGCGTCGGCCGCGAAGCGATCCATACCGCCACCAACACGGCAAACACCCCACCGAGCGCAAGCGTCACAAGCCCCCGTCGCAAAAAGGTCGCTGATAGAAGCAGTGGAAGGAATGTCGGTTCTGTCTTTTCATGCATACCAAGAGCATCCTGATGCGTTCATCCAACAAGTGGCGACGTTGGCCAGTCTGCCGTTACATCTCGCCTATTGTAGACCGTCCGGGGCAACTGGGGCAAACGGGGTGCTTAATCGGCAGGCTGGATGATCGTGTACGGCCGGTTGACCGGCAGATTTTCCAGGATCTGAGTCCCGCCACCGTGCCAACGGATCTCGATGCGATCGATCTGCCGATGTCCGCCCAGGCCGAAGTGCAAACGCGTTCCATAGTGGCTCTGGTAGCTCCGCCCACTATGGACTTCGGCGATCTGCCAAAGGTCACCGGCAACGACGGTGACTTTCGAGCCAACGGCGTCAAGGTTAAATTGAATCGTCCCCTTCGTAGGGATCTGAGCCACCAGCAGCGGCACTCATTGGCAATGATGCTTGACCGGTTTGCGGTCAGGTTTCCAGATTCCGGCTTCCAAATGGGTCGAACCACGATCTTGTCGCAATTCGGGGGAGTTGTCAGGCACTTCACACAGCCATTGCTGGAGGTTCACGATATGGCTGATCGAGGGAGCCACTTAGGGCTTGCTATCTGTGGAGTTAAGGGTCATGATCGCTGATTGTCATTTTCGTTCTTGTCGCAGTACAAAAAACCCTCGTTTCGCCCGAACCCCGTCATTTCCACCCAAGCCGACTTTTGGTTACACTAAAGTAGTTTGTGGTATCGGCCCTAAGAGACAAGCGCGGACCAGCGATGAATACATCTGCGGAATCGTCCCATGCCCTGGTGCAGCAATGCCCTGTCTGCGATGCGCCGCTGCGCGTCGAATCATTTCGATCCGGCGAGACGGTATGCTCCAAGTGCGGCCATGTGATCTGGTATCAAAAACGCATGGTGGATGGTGCCGCGATCATGGATGCCATCTCGGGTATCGTGGCCATCAATACGGATATCGAACGTGTCAGCAAGTCGTTGGTCGCCGGACCCGACAAAGCTCGCGTGATCCTCAATCTGTCACAACTGAAGTTTATCAGCAGTGCGTTCGTCGCGGGGATGATCGCGTTGCAAAAGCGGATCCGCGCCGCCGACGGGCGTTTGGTTTTGTGCGAGATGCATCCGATCGTACGGGAAACGCTTCACGGAGCTCGGCTGGATACCTATTTCGAGATTTGCGACACCGAAAAAGAAGCGCTGGACAGCCTGAGTTGATTTGCGGCACGGACTTCTGATGGAAGGGAGCAACAGGATATGTCATTGTTGGTGGTGGGTTCGATCGCTTTGGACAGCGTCGATACGCCTCAAGAATCGCGTGGCGATCTGCTGGGCGGTTCGGCCGTTTATTTCTCGTACGCTGCCAGCTATTTCACGTCGGTCCGACTGGTGGGCGCCGTGGGCGAGGACTGGCCGTCGGAGCATACGGCGTTGCTCCAGTCGCGGCAGATCGACACCGGCGGGTTACAGGTGGTTGCCGGTGGCGAAACATTTCGCTGGCGAGGCAAGTACTTCACCAACATGAACGATCGCGAAACGCTGGAAGTCCAACTGAACGTCCTGGGCGATTTCGAGCCGAAGGTGCCGGACGAATTTCGCCGCAGCCCCTTCGTCTTCCTGGCCAACGGTTCGCCCGTGATGCAACGCAAAGTGTTGGAACAGTGTATCGGGCCTCGGCTGGTCGTCGCCGATACCATGGATCTATGGATCCGCGAGGAACAATCGGACCTGATGGAACTGCTGGCGCGGATCGACGGTCTGGTCTTGAACGACAGCGAAGCCAAATTGCTGACCGGCGAGGAGAATCTGGTGATCGCCGGCAACAAAGTCCGCCAGTTCGGCCCGAAGTTCGTGGTGATCAAGAAGGGCGAGCATGGCGCGATGTTCTTTTCCGAGTTTGAAACGTATGTGCTGCCAGCTTTCCCGACCGCCGTGGTCGTCGATCCGACCGGTGCGGGTGATTCGTTCGCGGGCGGCATGATGGGCTATCTGACCGAACGCGACAACTATGACGCGGATACCCTGAAACGGGCGATGGCCTACGGCATCCTGACCGCCAGCTTTACCGTCGAAGATTTCAGCCTGGATCGCCTGAGACAGATCGAACGGCAGGATCTCGAACTACGCATGGACAAGTACCGACGGATGCTCAGCTTCGAAGCGACGTAGCGGACAGATGATTCCACAAGAACAAATCGAACGGAAAGCCGCCGAGTCACTGCGTCGATTGCTGCCCCGACTGGAAGAACGGTTCGCAGGCCGGACCGATGAAGCCGCCTGGCAGGCTTACACCGAGCGGTTGCGGGGGCACTTCCCGCGGCTGTTCCGCTTGCTGCTGCATCTGTACGGCAACCGTTACGATTTCTTCTACTACCTGGAGCAATTGCTGTGCACGGCGACCAGCATGTGGCTGGACCGGCCGGACGAGCTGAAAGCGTTGGATGCTGTCAAGGAGTACGATAATCAGTGGTACCAATCCAGTCGGATGTTGGGGGCGATGTGCTATGTGGACCTGTTTGCCGGCAATCTGGCGGGAATGCACGACCGCATTCCGTACTTGAAAGAACTGGGGATCACCTACCTGCATCTGATGCCCATCTTTCGCACGCCGCCCGGGGACGATGACGGGGGCTACGCGGTCAGCGATTACCGCGAGGTGAACCCGCGTCTGGGTGACATGGAGCAGTTGGGAGAACTGGCTTCCGAACTGCGGCACCACGGGATCAGCCTGGTACTGGATTTTGTATTCAACCACACGGCCGACGATCACCCCTGGGCTCAGCAAGCCCTGGACGGCGACCTGGATCACCAGGCCTTTTACCGCATGTTCCCCGATCGGGAATTCCCGGACCAATACGAAAAAACGTTGCGCCCGATCTTTCCGGACGAACATCCCGGGGCGTTCACCTATCGCAACAAGATCCGTCGCTGGGTCTGGACATCGTTCCACAACTATCAATGGGATCTGAACTACGAGAACCCGGCGGTGTTCAATGCGATGGCCGGCGAGATGCTGTTTTTGGCCAATCAGGGCGTCGAGGTCTTGCGGCTGGATGCCGTGGCGTTCATCTGGAAACGGCTGGGTACCGATTGTGAGAATCTGCCCGAAGCCCACATGATCATCCAGGCCTTTAATGCGCTGGTCCGCATCGCGGCTCCTGCCTTGGTCTTCCTGTCGGAAGCCATCGTGCATCCGGACGAGGTGATGAAGTACATCGGCGAGGACGAATGCCAGTTGTCCTACAACCCGCTGCTGATGGCCCTGCTGTGGAATACGTTGGCCACACGCGATGTGAGACTGCTGCATCACAGCATGTCCCGGCGCTTCGCCATCCCCTCGGGTTGCAGTTGGGTAAACTACCTGCGCTCGCACGATGACATCGGCTGGACGTTCAGCGATGACGATGCCCGAGCCATGCATATCGTGCCTTCCCATCACCGCCGTTTCCTGAACGATTTTTTCATCGGCCGTTTCGAAGGCAGTTTCGCTCGTGGTCTGCCGTTCCAAGAGAATCTGGCCACAGGCGATGCCCGCGTATCCGGCACCGCCGCCTCGCTGGTCGGCTTGGAAAAAGCCTTGGTCGACGACGATCCGCAGGAACAGGAATTGGCCATCCGCCGCATCATGCTGCTGCACGGCATCATCCTGACCATCGGCGGCATTCCCTTGATCTACTTGGGCGACGAGCTGGGAAGGCTGAACGACTACAGCTATACGGATGACCCGGAGAAGGACGGCGACAGCAGTTGGGTACACCGTCCCGCATTCGACTGGGAACTGGCCGATCAGCGTCACGACCAGCAGACAGCCGCCGGACAGATCTATCACGGCTTGTTGCGATTGATCCAGTTACGGCAGCAAAACCTGGCCTTCACCCGTTCCGAGACTGAGATCATCGACACAGGCAACTCGCACGTCTTCGGCTACTTCCGTCGGAACGAAGGGCAAAGCGTTCTGGTGCTGGGTAATTTCAGCGAACGGCCTCAGACGTTGGAAGCCAAGCGGCTGCGAATGCTGGGCCTGCGCAAAATGCTGACCAACATCGTCAGCGGCCAGATCATCAACGCCGTCCGCCAATTGCAACTGGAACCGTACCAGTTGATGGTCCTGATCGTAGGATCGTAAAACCAGCGGCCCTCTGTACCGAAGCTGTCCTAATTCTGCCTCCGGCCGCAACCAACGTAGGTTGGGTCTCCGACCCGACCCG
>REEF01000259.1 GCA_007695205.1 Planctomycetaceae bacterium | reverse complement strand
ATATCGTCTATCGCTCGATCGACTTCGCCCGAGCCCAAGCGGTACGTCGAACGGGCGGACAGGGCAAGACCGGCGCGTGTAAAGGCCGCCGACACAGGCAAACTCGTGCCGATCCAGGGCTCACCGTCACTCGCAAGCACCGGGTCGAACCGTTTCGATCGCAGCGATGCGGCAACGACCATTTCCAACGGCTCTTGGTTGACTTCAAGCCACTCGGCCAAGTGCGGATAATCCTCCGCCGTCCAAGCCTTTCTTGTGGCGTCATCCAAGTGATCGGCAAGTGTCCGCGGCCGTTCAGTCGGCGGGCGCCGCGCCAATTCCGATAGCGCCTGAAACAGTTCCGGATGCTCGGACGAGTCGCCGCCCCCCTCCCGGATCGTTTGCATCAATTCTTCTCGAAACGGCTCCAACTCCGGATCGAGCGGCGGGTCCATGTCGATCCCGCGCTGCTCGGCAAATCTCTTGATATCCACGAACCACTGCCCCTCGGTGGCTAGAGGTTCCATGCCGACGCGCTGGTAGTATTCAGCCCGCCATTGCGGGTCCAACAACTCTGGCCCGAAGGCGTGTAGCATCAAGATCGAGGCATTGTTTTCGGGCGTGACACCTTCGCTGGTGATGCGGTTGATGGCCGCGGCGTAATCGACCCGGCCATCGGCCATCCGTGGCTCGGTAAAGTATGTGGTCTCGGGGGAGACTTCGATTGGCAGATCGGTCTCCTGCGCCGTCTGTTGCGTAGCGGGTGTCGATTCGTGCAGCCGATCGCTGCCATGGAGTTGCCCCCCAGTTGGGTCCACTCCAGTACATAAACTCCAAACAAGGCACAGGCAAAGAGCACTGAACAGGTCGGCAATATCCATCGCTTGTACCCCTCAACAGCGTTAGGTTCGTGGCTTCGTGAGAACTATCTGTTCAGTATTCGATCGTACGTCACCTCGACCTTCGTAACACGTACAGCCGGTCGAGCTACTTACTGATGACGGATAGGAATTTTACCCCCCCACGGGCGAGAACGCTACCGTTTCGTCCGTCTTCCAGAGATTTATTTCGGAATTTTTCGCCATCGCCACCCGTCTACCTGGGGGGCTCGCTGCTGCGTCTTAGAGGAACTCGCTCTTCGAGTACCAACTGCAGCTCGCGGGCCTGCGCAGAGACAGGTGAACGTGAGTGGGCATGAATACGAACGTCAGCAGTTCCCAGTCGTACCGCGCCACCGTCTGAGCAAGCCCATCGCGCAGCCGCTCCTAGTCGCGCTCGTCGTCGAAGATCCTCTGCCGCGCGTTGCTTCGAGACATCACGTGGCAGATCGCGATCGCAAACTCAGTTCGCAAAGGTCTGGCCATGAACAGAGCATCCCTCGTCGCCGGGGAGTCGAACAGCAGGAAAACAAAAAACAAGGTCTGACCCCAGTACTGACCCCAGTACTGACATTCTCGCTCCAAAAAGCCAGTCAGAACGGAGTGCAATCACTTTGCATTCAAGGGGTTGCCTTGGTCCGACCCGGAGCTTCCGGCCCAGCTCCGTCCTCGCTTTCTGACAGGAGAATGTGCCGCCGCCGCGGTAGGTAGGCACCGCCGTCCAGCTCCTTGAGGAACGCCACCACGTGCTCCCGGACATGGTTGTGGAGATACCAGGAGGTGAACGCCGTCGTGCCCGAAATCCAGATCCAAAGAACGGCTGCTTCCCCGTCGACCTCGACCATCTCGACCGATGGCGGCTCGCCGGTGGAGCGCGTGTCGCCCGCGACGATCTCCTCGACCTTGCGCCTGACCTGTTCGACGTCGATGCGGTAGTCGACCGGGATCTTCACGATGCGCCCTACCGCCTCGCCCTCCTTCGAACAGTTCTCGAATGGCCGCGACAGAAAATGCTCGTGCGGAACAATAAGGCGCGTGTTCCTCCAGGTCCGCAGGACCGTATGGGCGAACGAAATATCCTCCACTGTCGCCCAGTAGTCGTCGTAGACGATCACGTCGCCGATGCGCAACGGCTCGGTGAGGGCAATCTGCAGGCCGGCGAGCATATTACCCAGCACGGGGCGTGCGGCGATCGCCACCAGGATACCCAGGGCACCCACGGATGCTAGAACGGACAGGCCGAAGTTTTCGAACAAACCGATCTGCAACAAAACGTAGCCGACGCTCAGCAGGGCAATCACCACCACGGCCACGCGCCGCACCACGTATACGGTGGTCTTAGTCCGGCGGTTCTCGGGGTCTTCCGACGAGAGCGGCACGATGTAGCGCTCGCTGAGGGCCAGCATCACGGCGGAAACCATCCGCAGCAACAGCCATGCGCCGGCAATCAGGGCGACCACCTCCGAAGCAATGTCGAGGTTGGAAGCGACCGGGCCGGTCAACAGAACCAGATGGTCCATGCCGACGCGGAACGCGAGTGCCGCCACCACGGTGGCCAGAGGCAAGCCAATCTTTCTTGCCGCCGGCGTCCAGCGCGACGGCACCCGTTTCGCCAGCGCGCGCGTCAGGTAATAAAGGCCGAACCACAGCAGCAGGCTGAGCGCCAGCAGCATTGCCGCCGCCAGCCATTCCCAGGCAGAGGGCTGCCCGACCGTGTGCACCCGGTCCTCCAATGGCATCCAGCGGCCAAAAAGCCCGAGCGGGCTGTCGGCATACATGGCGTCTATGCGTTCCACCACAGAGGGCGAGAACAGCCACACCGCCTCGCTGTCGTCGGTGCGGAATCGCTGCAGGCTGATGGGCGCGGCACGCCCGTCGAAGTCCACTTTTCCCAGCTCGACCGATCGCCGGCTGTAGGGACTGAACGACTGCTGCACGTTAGGAAATACGCGAGCGTCCGGCTCGTCCGGCATATCGGTCCAGTCAATCAGGTTGTGGCGACGCAGGAGGAAGGCGAGTTTCAAGGCGAGATCCGGCCCCTGGCTAGCCTGCTCCTCGGGCTCGATGGCGTCCAGATTGAGCGCCTGCGCGGCGCGGGCGTACTCACGCTGGTCGATTGCCGCGAGAAAGGACTCCAGTGCGGCGCGCGGTGTGTCGAGCCGCAGCGGCGATTCGAGTGCCGGCAGCCCCTCGTTGATCGCCGACGTCTCGAATGCGAAGAGCCCAGACCCCTCGTCCTCCCGGGCAACAGCGGCGGGCCACACCGACAGTGCTGCAAGCACTGAAACCCAGGCAATCAGAAGAATTCGACGCATTTCCGGGGTACCTGGGTTGGGGAACGTTCCAGATCAACGTTCCAGATCAACACTGCGTTCCCACTCGGCTGCAAGCGGGTTCTCGACAGATGAAAAGCGATCTGATCTTGGCCGCGCCGATTTACAACGATACGAATCAGGGCGCGTGCAAACCGTGTACGCGACAGGACCGGCGGGACCCTTGCCCCATCGATCATTGGCGATACGCCATCAGTCGCTTTCCCACCGAGCTTGCTGATAGGAGTTTTAGACCCCCACGGACGAGAACGCAACCGTCTCGTCCATTTTTCAGAATTCTTTCCGAATCTCTAGCCATCGCAACCCCTCTTCTTTGGGTGATCGCTGCTGTTTGGAATGTTTTTCTTGGGATTCTTGGTCCTGTTTTGGACTTTCGACCCTGTTTTTTGGGCCCGGTTCTTAGCTGACGGTCCCGTTTTTCGGTGACGGCCCCCGGATTTGCTACTCGCCCCGCCTCGCAGGTCGGCACTGGCCGCACCGGGGAAGCAGCGGCAGTGATCCCGTTCGGATACTGGGCCAAGGTGTGCAGAAACGGGAATGGCCCCCCTGGTCCAGCCTTCGGAAGCCATCTCAGCGGCTGCAACTCTAACCACCCTGTGCCGGGCCGATGGCCGTGGCGTAGTCGATGGTGTAAGGCGGAGGTTCGCCGCCCGGCCCCTGCAGGTAGTGTTCGAACCATCGCAGCATCCGCAGGTTGTAATCCAAACGCGAGGCGGCTCGACGGTTCCCGTGACCTTCGCCCGGGTACAGAACCAGGCGGACGGGAGCCTGGTCCAAGGTCTTCAGGTGCCGGTGGATCTCCAGCGACTGCGACACGTCCACTCGCGGATCGTCCTTGCCGTGCAAGATCAACAGCGGGGTGCGGTGTCGCTGGACGTAACGGAGGGGACTGCTGTCCAAAAAGTAGTCCCAATCCTCCCACAGCCGTTTGCGATGGTGCACCAGATACATCTCCTCGGGGATATCGGTCGTGCCGACTTTCGAGACATTGTTGCTGATGCCGACAAACATCACGCTGGCCGCGAAACGCTCCGAGTAGTACGTTGCACACCAGGCCGAGGCGTAGCCGCCATACGAGCCGCCGGTCACGCCGACTTTCTCTGCGTCGACCAAGCCGATGGCGATCAGATGATCGACGCCGTCCACCAAGTCGTCGAACTCCTTGCCCGCCGCATCCCGCTGACCCAACTTGGTGAACTCGACTCCCCGCCCCGTGCTCCCCCGGTAGTTCGGATAGAAGACGGCGAAGCCACGAGCCGCACCGACTTGGCCCGCCGAGTGGTAATGGGTGACCCAGCCGTCGCTGACATGAGCTTCGGGGCCCCCGTGCACGACCATGATCAACGGATACCGCTGCCCCGGCTGGTAGTTCAGCGGGTAGACCAGCACGCCTTCCAGATCCAAGCCGTCGCGAGCTTCCCAGCGGATGGTCTCCTGCCGCGCCAACCGCAGATCGGACAGCCAGTCGTTGCTGACGGTCAGTCGTCGCGCCTCCGGCCGGTCGGCACGGTGCATAAAGACCTCGGCAGGATGCTCGGGCGTGTGCCCCACCAGCGCCAAACTGCGTGTATCACGGCTGAGTGTCAACTGGGAGAACACGGCGGCATCGGACCACGGCAGCACGCTACGGTTGCCTGCCAAGTCGACTTCGCCCACCGTCGTTCGCGTGCCTTCGTCGGCAACCCAGATCAGCGTGTCCGCATTCTTCCAGGCCAACGAGTTGACGTGCGTCTTGTCGTCGGGCAACAGATCACGCAGGCTGCCGTCTCCCGGCACCGCCGCGATCATCAGACGGCCGTCGCGAGGGTCGTGAAGATCGACACCGGAGATCATCGCCAGATGCTGGCCGTCCGGGCTCCAGGCAACCTGTCCCAATTTCCCCGGATTGTCGACTCGTTGGACAACTTGCCCCGTGTCAGCGTCGACCACCCGCACGCGTTTGAACATGAAGCTGTCATCGACCAGCGGCCGAGGTGCCAAGACAACCGCCAACTGGGCCCCGACCGGACTCCACGAAACATCAAAAGCCGATCCTTCCAGAGCCAGAGCACGCGGGCTATCGGAACCATCCGCTGCGGCGATCCAAACCCGGACCGGACGCCAGTCCTCCTCGTAGATCTCCTGGTTGAACCCTTTCTCTCGATAAGCCTGCTGTTCCTCGGGCAGCGGCTCGACCGCCCGGAAAGCCAACTGTTGCCCGTCCCTGCAGAACTCGACCTGCTGGATGTCCGACGTGTGCTGCAGCCGCCGGACCGCCTCGCCTCCGTCGATCGCGATCGTGTACAGCGAGGTGGTGGCATCATCGGCCCGCTTGGTCAAGAATGCCAGGTGCTGTCCGTCAGGAGTCCACTGCACGCCCGAAACGGAGACTTTCCCTGTGACGAACGGCCGCGAGCGGCCGTCGCGGTCCGCCACGTGCAATTCGACCCAAGCCGTCCCGTTTTCGTCCTGCAACGGGTCTCGTGGCACGATCAAGGTGTAAGCCACATGATCGCCATCCGGCGAGATGACCGCCGAGCCGACGGTTCTCAGCCGACTGACATGCTGCGGCGCAAAGAGGTCTTCCTCAGACCTCGCTACCTGAGCCACCAACCCCGACATCACCAGTGCCAGCAAAAGCACCCGTCCCCTGCTGTGCCGTGGACATCGCGGTAACAAACCCATCCGTTTTGTAATCATTGGTTAAAAGCCTCGGAAATGCATTGAATTGGAAAAAGTCGCCCAACCGTCAGGGTACGTTCGCCGTACGTCATCAAAAAGCTCGCTTCGCAAGACCACAATCATAAAGATGCCGGAAGTACGTGGTGAGGATCGCCGCTTCCACATCC
>REEF01000251.1 GCA_007695205.1 Planctomycetaceae bacterium | reverse complement strand
GGCTCCGCGGCTGGCTCGGCCGTCGGCGAGGACTTCACCGGCACGTCATCTTCAGCGTCTTCAGTCGCCAGGATCTCTCGACTCACGCCTGTGCCCCCATTTCGAGTTAAATTGATTCGCCTTCGCGAACAGCCGGAAGTTCCTGCAAACAACGTTTCCGCGGCGTCGCGACCAGACGAAAAACCAAACTGCCGATTGGAATGATACCAAACGCGACATCCAGGCGACAGTTCCCCCGAGTTGCCCCGCTTTGATTCGTGGCGCGGAGCTTTGATTCGTACCGCGGAGCCTTGCTTCTGCGCTCGTTCGCCTGATACAATGTAGCAGATTACGATGCCGACACGGACCAGGAAATCGTCGACGTCAAGGTGGTCGGTCAGAAGGTGGGAAACAGAGTGTGTGTTCGAGGAAGGGAGTTCAAAGTATGAAAACCGTGGACGTAGATCACCGGTCACGGGTTCTGAACGGATTGCTTCGGCAAGCCCAAGAAGAAAACCTCGTGCTTCGCGCACCGGACGGGCGCGAATTCGTGCTGGCCGAGATCGATGACTTCTGTCGGGAAATTGAACTGACCCGTGAGAACAAGAAGCTGATGGCGTTCTTGGATCGCCGGGGTCGCGAGACGCAGGAATAAGTTGTTCAATCCCAAAGTAGTAGGCACACTCCGTGTGCCGTAAACTGCGGTAGGCACACGGAGTGTGCCTGCTACAACTTCTTTGCCGATCCTTAGCACGGCATAGATGAGTGCCCCTTGTCTTCCCCGTTCCGAGCGATATAATGCAAACGGTTGAGGAAAGCCAAAGTCGTCGGATGACTAGCTGAATGGCAACCCGGCTGTGCCGCGGGGCCTGTTGACGAGTAAACCGACGTGTTCGAACCCCTTTCATTGGGTGTTCAAGCACGTCGGTTTTTTTTTGCGCTCGTTGGTACCGCGTGATCGCCGTCGAAAAGCGGCTGCAGTGCTTTCTTCACTCAACTTTCGGTCCATTTGGACACCACCTAAGTGTTTGCTAACAGGAGTCTTTGCAATGTCTCGAAAACGTTTGTTCTTAGCCGCGTTCCTCGCGGCGTCCACTCTGGTCGTCAGCACAGCGGATGCTCAGATCCGCGGCGGTCGAGCCACGCGCAGCAACACTGCTCGTGCCTTCAGTGCTCGCAGCTACGTCACGCCAAATTATAGCACCCGGGGCTATGGCAGCATGAGGCCTGGAACCCTTGGCTACGCGCCCCGCATCTACGCTCCTAGCGGCTACGGGACCCTTGGCTACGCGCCCCGCGGCTATGGCACCCTAGGCTACGCGCCTCGCGGTTTCAGCACGGGCAGCTATGGCTACGCGCCCCGCGCCTACAGCACTGGCTATGGCTACGCGCCCCGCAGCTATGGTTACGCGCCCCGCGGCTATGGGACCCGCAGCTATGGCGGCGTCAGCATCTACGGTTTTGGCATCGGCGGCTTTTAACCGACCGCGATCGGATGGCCAATAGGGGGGCGGTTCCTAGCGGTAGTCGATGCCGAGCGTCTAATTACTGCAATGGTTACGAGACAACTGCCTCTTGACATCCCCGTTTCGAACCGTAGAATAACGGGTAACGCGAGTCGGCGTAACGAATTGCAGGGCGGCTCGGCGAAAGACTGAATGGAAAGTCGTCGGAAGACTAATTGAAGGGCAACCCGCCTGTGCCGGGTCGCCTGTTAACGAGTAAACCGGCGTGTTTGAATGCCCCAGGGTGTTCGGACACGCCGGTTTTTTTTGCGATCCGGGGGGGCAGTGGGAGATTTCGATGTACAACGAAAAACGGATGGCCGTGATATTCCGCATCGACGGCAACGCTCGTGTCGTATACGGTCGGGCCACGTACGAAGAGGATCGAGATTTGGGGTCCGTCCTGAAAGTCCAACTAGAACCGGATAGCCCTGACTGCGCCGGCCAGACGAATCTCTTTTTCCGAGAGGAATCGCTGCAGGGCCGTCTGGATGTCGGCGATCGGTACGGGTGTGACTTGTGCGTGGATCTCGGACTTCTGACGACGAAGGACGAAGCGATCCCCAAAGGCACTCGCCGGAAGATTGCAGCGAAGTGTTGCGAGTGATAAAGAGCAACCCGGTCGTGCCGGGGGGCTCGTTGAAGAGTAGGCCGACATGGTCGGATTCCTTCGGGTATTCTGCTACGTCGGTTTTTTTATTGGACAAACCGCCGTCGGAGCGGTCGGAGCGGCTGTTGACGAGGCACGGGAAGACGGGACTACCATGACTACCGATTGGCGTGAAACCTGCCGGAAGAAACTCGTACCCGCCGAGGTCGCGATGAAGCGCATCAAGGCGGGTAATCGCGTCTTCATCGGGTCGGCGTGCGGCGAACCCCAGGCGCTGATCCGCGCGCTGGTGGAAAGCGGCGACCACGCCGAGGACACGGAACTGATGAACGTGCTGACGATGGGTGTCGCTCCTTATACCGAACTCCGGTACGCCGAGCGGTTCCGGGCCAACGCGTTTTTCATCGGTCACGGTCTCCGCGAAGCTGTCGGCCAGTGCCGCGCCGACTATACGCCCGTCTTCTTCTCGCAGATTCCCGCCATGTTCCGCTCTGGCCGCATCCCGATCGACGTGGCGTTGATCATGGTCAGCCCGCCGGACGAGCACGGGTTTTGCAGCCTGGGGGTCTCGGTGGACGTGACGCTTGCGGCGGCCCTGTCCGCCAAAACCCTGATCGCCCAGGTGAATTGCCACATGCCGCGCACGCTGGGCAACAGCTTCGTGCATGTGCGCGATATCCATTGCCTGGTGGAACACGACGAGCCGCTTCTGGAATGGCCGGTCGTAACCGACCCCGATGCGATCACCCAGCGGATTGCCGGGCACGTCGCGTCGCTGGTCTCCGATGGCGATACGCTCCAGATGGGAATCGGCCATTTGCCGGACACGATCCTCCGGTCGTTGGGCGATCGGAAGGACTTGGGTATCCACACCGAGATGCTCTCGGACGGCGTGATGCATCTGGTGGCGCAAGGCGTGATTACCGGCCAGCGGAAGACCTTGCACCAGGGGAAAATCGTGAGCAGTTTTGCTGCGGGTACCCACGCCTTGTTCCGCTTCCTGGACAACAATCCCCAGATCGAGATGTATCCCTCCGACTATACCAACGACCCGCGAGTGATCTGCCAGCATGACAACCTGATGGCGATCAACTCGGCCATCGAAATCGACTTGACCGGCCAGGCCGTCGCCGATTCGTTGGGCCAGCAGTTGTACAGCGGCATGGGCGGCCATGCCGACTTCATGCGCGGGGCGGCCATGGCACGTGGAGGCAAGCCGATCCTGGCCCTGCCCAGCACGGCGCTCGGGCCGAACGGCGCCCGCAGCCGCATCGTAGCCGTCGTGCAGCCGGGCGCTGGCGTGATCACCACGCGCGGCGACATCCACTACGTGGTCACCGAGTACGGTGTGGCCTACTTGCACGGCAAGACCATGCGAGAGCGCGCCATGTCGCTGATCTCGATCGCACATCCCGATTTCCGCTCGGAACTGCTGCACGCGGCCAAGCGTCGCCATCTGGTGTACGCCAACCAGATTTTGTCTACCGGGAAACCGTACCCCGCGGACCTGGAACAGACATTCACGCTGGCCGACGGCCGGCAACTGGTGGTGCGCCCCATCCGCCCGGACGACGAGTCCATGATGAAGGGCATGTTCTATTCGTTCAGCGAACAGACCAAGTACCTGCGGTACCACGGGACGCTCAAGTCGCTGCCGCACAACCGGCTGCAGGTGTTCTGCAACGTGGACTACGACACCGAGATGGCCCTGGTCGTCGAGCATGGGGAAGGGGGCCACACGGAGATCATCGGTGTCGGCCGCTACCTGACGACGCCTGACACGCAGACCGCAGAGATGGCTTTCGCCATTCGCGACGATTGGCAGCGTCTGGGGCTGGGCACCCACTTGTTCCAGCGGCTGACCGAGATCGCCGTCCGGTCCGGCATCCGACAGTTTCACGCCGACGTGTTGCCCGAGAACAGCGGCATGTTGAAGATTTTTCACCGCGCGGGCCTGAACACCGAAACGGTTACCAACGAGGGCGTGGTCGGCGTCGTGATCCGGCTGGATGTTTGAACGAGAACTTTTTCAACCAGATGGAACAGGACAGTGATGCACTTCTTGCAAGGTATCCCCATTTCGCCCGGCTATGCGGACGGCGTGGCGGTGGTGTACGACGACCAGACCGATCACCGGGTGGAATTCCCCGACCGCGACATCTTGCCCGCCGAGGTCGAGGCAGAGCATGGCCGGTTGGACGAGGCGCTGGAGCAATCGCAGGGCGAATTGAAGCAGCCCGAGCCAGCGGCCAATGGCCCTGCAGCTCCTGACGACTCGACGGCGGTGCTCGCCGCCCATTCCCAGTTGGTGCGAGACATGGCAGCGAAAGTCAAGCAGCACCTGAGCCGAGAACTCGTGAACGTCGAGCAGGCGCTCGATAGCGTGATCGGCACGTTGGTGGATCGGTTGTGTCAGATCGAAAACGAGTATCTGCGCTCGCGGGAACAAGATGTCCGCGACGTGGGTCGCCGGATGATGCGGCACTTGACGGGTTCGCCGCGTTTCGGGCTTTCGTCCCTGCCGGCGCACGCCGTGATCGTCGCCCGCGAGTTGCTGCCATCCGAGGCGATCGAACTTTCTCGTTCCGGACTAGCGGCGATCGTGACCGAACAGGGCGGCAGAGACAGCCACACCGCCATCCTCGCAAGGGCACTGGGGATTCCTGCCGTCACCGGTCTGGTTGGCGTCACCTCGCAAATCAAATCGGGCATGGGTTTGCTCGTGGACGGCGAGGCGGGAAAGGTGACGGTCTCGCCTTCCCCCGCGGAACGAGCAGAGTTCTCGAAGTCCCGGGAACACTACCAGCGCTCCCTGGCTGGGATGGTCGCGGACGAAACGCTGCCGTGCGTCACTCGAGATGGAATGGCGATTACGCTGCTCGGCAACATTGGCCGACCCGAGGAAGTCGAACAGATCGGCAGCCATCATCTCTCGGGAGTCGGGTTGTTCCGCACGGAGTTCTTGTTTCTCGAGTCTCGCGAACGGCCCAGCTTCGAGACGCAGTGTGAAATCTACACGCAGGTCGCGGAGTCCCTGGAGGGGCGGCCGTTGGTGATTCGCACGTTCGATCTGGGAGGGGACAAATTTCCCCCGTTTCTGGCCTCGCAGCAGTCCGGTCCGCAGCCCAGTCGCCATCTGCGGGGCCTGCGGTTCTCGCTGACCGAGCGTCGGCTGTTCGAGACGCAAGTGCGGGCCATCGTCCACGTGGCGCAAACCGCGGACGTGCGAATCCTGTTTCCGATGGTTGTGGGTAGCCACGATTTCTCCCGGGCGATCGCGGCCGTCGACCAAGCCATCGACAAGCTGGGCGCGTCCAACAGGCCAGCTCTGGGGGCGATGATCGAAACACCGGCAGCCCTGTTTGCCCTGGAAGAGATTCTGGCATTGGCCGACTTTGTGTCGATCGGTACGAACGACCTGACGCAGTACCTGTTGGCGACCGACCGGCACGCCGTCGACTTGACCGACGAATGCACGGCCTGGCATCCTGCCGTACTGCGGGCGATCCAGCGAGTTGTCGATGCCGCGGGCATGGACTGCCCCGTCTGCGTCTGCGGCGAGGAGGCGGGCGAGCCGGACTTCGCCTGTCTGTTAATCGGGCTGGGGGTCCGCGAACTGAGCATGACTCCCGCTCGCGCCGCTCCGGTTCGCCAGGCATTACGCAAAATCGACGGTTCCAAGATGCGCCAACTTGCCAACCACGCGTTGCGTTGTGCGACCCCCGGAGAGATCCGGCAATTGTTGGCCGACCCGCGTGATTGATTGCGGCAGCACGCTTGCCCTATTCCCGCGCCCGCAGCCGAGCGGGCAGGTTCCGTTGCTCACTCGCCTGCAGGTGGATTGCTTTTCGCTGCCGCGAGTTGCTGCAGCAAATCGGCTGGCGTCAGATCCAGAAGTACTCTCATGTGCCGTACTTCTCCAGGCGTCCCT
>REEF01000814.1 GCA_007695205.1 Planctomycetaceae bacterium | reverse complement strand
GTTTTCGGCCAGCGACTTACCACATGGTAAGATCTTTGCCCGAAAACGACTCCCGACCCCTCCCGCGGATTCCACCAAGAAATACCGGGCCGCGTGCTTAGGTGGGTCGGCATTTTTGCTGCCCGTCGATTTTTGAAAGGTAATCACTGATGGCACAACTTCCCGAGCGACGTTTGACGCAGTGGACCACGGCGGCTGGGTGAGCGGCCAAATTGGGTCCGTGCGACCTGCGCAACGCCCTTAGTAAACTAGCGCCCAGTATCGACCCTCGGCTGTTGGTCGGGGCCGAGACGCTGGACGACGCGGCCGCGCTGCGCGTGTCGGACGACTTGGCCATCCTGTTCACGGCGGATTTTATCACGCCGCTGGTCGATGACCCTCATATTTGGGGGCAGATCGCGGCGGCCAATGCGATTTCGGACATCTACGCCATGGGCGGACGTCCCTTGGCAGCCCTGAATCTGGTGGGTTGGCCACGTGAATTGCCGACGGAAATGCTGGGCGAAGTGCTGGCTGGTGGCGCGACAGCAGCGGCAAAAGCCGATTGCCTGATCGCGGGTGGACATACGGTCGAGGACCGTGAACCGAAATATGGCATGGCCGTGATCGGATTGACACATCCGGACGCCATCGTTCGCAACCGCGGCTTGAAGCCGGGCGACGCGCTGCTGCTGACCAAACCGCTGGGAACGGGCATCCTGGCGACGGCCATGAAAGGCGAACTGGCCGATCCGGATCAGGTCGCCGCAGCGATCGCCAGCATGACGGCCCTGAATCGTGTGGCTGCCGAGGCAGCTTTGGCAGTCGGTGTGCATGCGATGACCGACGTCACCGGTTTTGGCTTGGCCGGACATCTGAGCGAGATGCTGGGCGACGATCAACAACTGGGCGTTCAACTGTCACTGGCTGCGTTGCCTCGCTTGCCCGGCGTCGCCGACCACATGGCGTTGGGCATGATCCCTGGCGGCGCTTACCGCAATCGTGACGCCTACGGGGATCGCGTCGAGTTCGCATCGGCGGACCAGCAGCAAGCGGACATGCTGATCTTCGACCCCCAAACATCCGGCGGTTTGCTGGTAGGTCTTCACCCTGAATCTGTGGCAAGCTTCGAAGAACAGTCCGCCGCCGGGGGCATCAAGGTCTGGCAAATCGGGCGTGTGGATACCAGCGGGGCGATCCGAGTCGTTGAGTAAGGCAACCCGAGTCAGGGGGCTGGATCAGCCGCCTCGGCGTGTTCCGCGACGGCCGCCTCGTATTGATCGCGGAAATCGCCAAACAATTGCCCGAGCCCTTTCCGCACGTGGCCCATCACGACGGTCGGGCTGGCTGTGGGCATGAACGATGCCAGTTCTTGCTCCTTGGTCCAAAGCGTTATCTCCTGGCCCGATTCGTCTTCGACCGTCAAGTGAGTTCGCATTCCCAATAGAATGTTGGGTGCCTGCACCATGATGAGCGGCTCGATTGTTAGCAACGGAGCCTGGTTGATATCGATTTTCAGGCGGTAACGCTTGGCAACCGAATCCTCCAGTTCCCGGACCGCCGCGGCAGTCGCGGTGCGTAACACGTTCGCGAGTTGCGGGGGGATCTTCGCACGAGTCTGCCCGACCATGCTCCATTCTTTGAAGTCGACGCGAAAACCCTCCATCGTCGCCAGATAGACTTCGGGGGGGATGACTGGGACCGGAGCTTCGGGCGGCGGAGTTTCGAGCGTCGGATCGTCCCCAGCAATGCCCGCCGGGTCAGAAACATCCGGCGGGGGCTCGTCGGACGGCCGCGCATCGGTGGAAGGATCGACGAAAGTGTCGGGCGTCGCCACCGCGTCCGCCGGATCTGCTTCGTCTTCGTCTTGCGGTTCGAACGATTCCGTCAAGATGGCGGGGTCGGGTTCGGTCGCTGGCGACTCTTCCGGTTCGATCTCCGGTAGATCCTGCTCGGCCGGCAACTCATCAACGGCCGGCGTAGGATCTTCGGGCGCGACCGTCGGTTCGGGCTTCGCGTCGGGGGACGGATCGGTTTCTTCCGACGTCACCGTCGGGATCGGTTGATCGGAAGCCAGTTGTGGCGATTCCGGGTCCGAATGCCGCGGCATCAGCGCAAAGATAATCAACACCAGCAACAAGCCACCGGCCCCGCCGATCAGGATGGGCATCCCGATCGTCGATTCCGACTCCGGACTGGCCTTGGACACCGCCGATTCGGACCGCCGATGGCTCTTCGAAGCCGACGAGCCTTCACGGCTCAACGCCACTTGTCGCAAGTCACTGTCCATTGCACCCAAGGGATCATCGCCCGTACCCCCCAGATCCTGCTGGTCCAGATCGCCCAGCAGATCTCCGGTTCCCAGCGAGCTGAGATCAGCGACCTCCAGATCCTCCAGCGGCTGGATACCGGCGGTGGCTTCGTCCAGCGATGGCAACGGACCGATGTCCGCCGTGTCGTCCGAAACGCTGGCGGCTGCCTTGGACTGGGCGTCCTCCGCGCCGGCCGTGGATGTTGGCTGATCATCATCCAGCATGGGAGACAGATCGTCACTTCGATCGCCAGACGCTGCCAACCGCGAACCGGAGGCCGAAGAACCGCCCGCTTTGCGTGCCGCTGAGCCCGACAGGTTCAGGTTCGATCCGGATTCACCGGACGCCGAGATCATGCCCGCGTCTTCGTCGTCATCTTCCAGCGGAGCCAACTCGAGTTCGGTTTCGCTCATCGATGACCGGATCGTCCGTGTGGGTTCACGGGCCTTCAACAGCGACATCAGGGCCTTGTCTCCGGTGATCTCCGAGTGCTGACGTTTCCAGTCATCGCCCCCAAATTCGATCAGCCAAGCGGCCAAGATTGTGGCGATCTCTTCCGCCGATTGGAACCGATCTTCTGGCTTTTTGGCCATCATCTTTTCGATAATCGCCAGCAGCGAAGGGGGCGCATCGGCCCGTTTTTCTTTGATCGACTCGGGCGATTTGACTTGGTGAGCCACCAATCGCTGCGCCACAGTGCCTTCGGGAAACGGAGGCGTCCCGACCAGCATAAAATACGCCGTGCATCCCAAACTATAGATGTCCGTGCGATGATCGACCGTGTGGCTGTTCAACGCTTGTTCGGGAGACAGGTAATCGGCCGTCCCGAGCACCGTCTCGTTAAAAGCCTTCGTCAGCGACGCTTGTTGGCTGTCGTCGAAGAACCGTGCCAGCCCCAGGTCCAAAATCTTCACCACCCCCTTGGTGTCTACCAGCAGATTGGCCGGTTTGATGTCGCGATGGATCAGACCGGCTCCGTAAGCGTGGGCCAAACCATTGGCCGTCTGACGCAGGTATTCGGCCGTCTTGACGTAATCCAACACGCCCTGTTCCTGGACCAACGTTTGCAGGTCATGTCCCTCGACATACTCCATGACCAGATAATGCGTGTCTTTGCCTTCTTTGGATTCGACCGCCACATCGTAGGCACGGACGATGTTTTGGTGATCCAACGCCGCCACCGCTTGGGCCTCGACGTAAAACCGCTTGAGGACCGACGAACCTTCCTTGATCTGCGAGTGCGGCAGCACCTTGATCGCACACCGGCGTCGCATCATCTCGTGCTGCGCCAGGAAAACAGCCCCCATGCCGCCTCGACCCAAAGGCCGCAACAGCCGGTACGAGCCCAGGAAGAACCCCTTGTGCTTGCCTTCCAAAACCTTGTCGGCTTGCCAGCGAGTCAAGGCCGCTCGCTCGACCAGTGCCGCAGCGATCGCCTTGGCATCCCCCAAGTCGATACCTTCAGACTCCAGGTCCTGCCGCAACTGCGGCATGTCCTCTTTGGCGATAAGGCCGCTTCTCTGAACGCGGTCCAGAAACGCGGTGGCAATCTTGATCGACATGGATTCAGCTCAATACTCGAGCGAGAATGAGAAATTCGACATTGAAATCATAGCACGCCAGACAAAGTCGGGCAGTACGTTCCCCCGTAGTTCATTGTCGAATCGTTTACCAGCTTATGCAAGTACCTTTTCGATCCAGAAAACGAATTTCTCCGGACATTGCTAAAACAAGGGGCTCGATGGAATCGCATCCCCTAAATTGACCCCAGCCTTGCAACGGGCCACGAAAGTTTCCACAATGAGAAAGGTAATCTCGGGTCGGCATGCCACCGTCGTTCCTGTCGCTGGCGTTTCAGGAGATGCATTTGTGCCAGATTCGCCCACTCAACCAATCGTCTGCTGTATCGGGCAACCCGTGGCGGGGAACCCGACGCAATTCATGATGGAACGTGCTTTCGCTGCCGCAGGCTTGGACTGGCGTTATTTGACGCTAGAAGTCCCTCCCAACCAATTGGGACAAGCCGTCCTGGGCGTGCGAGCTATGGGATTTCTGGGTGCCAATATCACCAACCCTCACAAAGCGGCGGTGATCCAGCATCTTGATAAGGTCGACGAATCCGCTGAATTGACCGGTTTGGCGAGCTGTGTCAGGCGGTCTGGCGAGCATTTGATCGGTGAGAACATCGACGGAAAGGGGTTCTTCCAAGCGTTGCGGCCCAAGGTGGATCCAACGGGCAAGAAAGCGGTGATTATGGGGGCCGGCAGTACCGCACGGGCGATCGCGGTCGAACTGGGACGGGCCGGGGCGGGCGAGTTGGTCATCGTCAACCGGTCGGCAGACCGCGGTCAAACGCTGGTCGATTTGCTGAACCAGAAAGTCCGCGTCTCGTCGCGTTTGGTCCACTTGAGCGGTGATTACGCGGTCGAACCGGACACCCGGATCGTCGTCAACGCGACTTCGATCGGTTCGGGCGACACCGAAGCATTGGTGCCTTTGGACATTCAGGCCCTGGCCGCAGACATGCTGGTTGCGGATGTGGCCTTCAACCCACTCGGAACCCGGTTGCTGCGTGACGCGGCTGGACGCGGCTGTAAGACGTTGGACGGCTTGGCGATGCTGGTGGGCCAAGTGATGATTAGCTTCAAGATCTGGACGGGCGTCGATCCCGATCCGGTGGTCATGCAGGAAGCGTTGGAAGAATACCTGGAGATTTGATGCCCGGCGACTGGACATGTAGTACAGCGAAAGGACCGTGCCGATGGGATTGATCGAGAACATCCAGGAAGAGCGCGTCCGCGATTTGCCGCTGCGCGAAGCGATCAAGATCACTGCCGATCTGCCGGTCAGCGTCGCGGTGGAACGGATGCGTTCGAATGAGCTGGGTTGTGCGATCGTCGTCGACGATCAGGACCGACCGCTGGGCGTCTTTACCGAACGTAGCGTCATCGATCTGATGCTGCAGCCTCCAGTCGATTGGGATAGCCTGCCGGTCGGCGAGCATCTGGAATCCGATTGGTTCTGTGTCTGTCAGGACGATCCGTTATCCGAGTTGGTCCAGGCGATTTGCGAGCGTCGTGCGCGTTTTTTCTGCGTGACCGACGCGGAAGGCCAAGTCGTCGGGCTGACGGGTCAAAAGGCCCTTTCGGAATACATCGCCGATCACTTTCCGCAGTTGGTCATGGTCCAATCGGTCGGCAGCAAGCCGGGAACCGAAACACGCGAAGGAGCCTAGTCATGGTCAGCGTCCGTCATCATCTGGGCGAATTCCGGGATCCGCTGAGCAACTACGAGCCGGTCGAGTACACGGACGTGCTGGAGCGAGCGTTGGTCGAAGAAACGATTGCCGCCATCCGGGCGCGGCCCTACGTGGAGATTCCTCCGGACCATTCGGTCTACCGAGCGCTGCAGGTCCTGGCCGGTCTGCGAATCTCCAGCCTGCTGGTCGTGCAGGCCGGCAAACTGGTCGGCGTATTTACCGAACGCGACACGCTACAGCGTGTGGCGTGCCGCTACCGCGAAATCCACACGATGCAAGTAGCCGACGTGATGACCGCCGATCCGGTCGTCGTGTACGAAACCGATCCCGCCGTCGCAGCGCTGGGTGCCATCGTCGCCGCCGGATACCGCCACGTGCCCGTCCTGGACCTTCACGATCAGGTCGTCGGCGTGATCAGCCCCCGCCGCGTCTTGGCCTTCCTGCAGGACCGACACCGACAACAACCCTGACGGGGT
>REEF01000285.1 GCA_007695205.1 Planctomycetaceae bacterium | reverse complement strand
TCCACCGCCGCACGGACCGTCGCCGCCTCGTTGTAAACCGGCACGATCACCGTCAGCGTCGTCGTCCGGTCAGTCGCACCTGATGGGACTGGCTGGCGGGACGGTTCTGGACTAAGGTGGCTCATCCGTTGGCTCCTCATCGATTCGGTACAGCCGGATGGCGTACGCTATTATCGCGGCGGGTTCCAAGTCGCGGAAATCCCCGTAGGGATCACCATAGTCGCACATCGCGTTGACGCTGACCACGTAATAGCCCGATGTCGGCTGCTGCGGTGCACTGCGGATGATCTCGCCTCGGACGCGCAGCGGTGCCGTCAATCCAATGGCTGCTCCGTCGAACTGATGGAGTTTTACCCCCCCCCACCGGATAGGAACTGATACGACTTCTAAACCCCCACGGACGAGAACACAACCGACTCGTCCGTTTTTTCGAAAACTGACTGACTGATAGGCGTTTTACCCCCCCACGGACCCCGTGCGAAGCACCTCGTCCTCTTGGTGCGTTCCTGGTGAGCGATTTTGGGGAGCTCTTTTGCACCGTCGCCGGTCGTCCCGATCGAGTGGATGCGATGCGTAGCCCGCAAACGCACCGCCGTTTTCACCTGCGGCGTCGAGCGAGAGAGTTATTCAGTATGAGCCGAAAACTGTCTTGGCCGATTTTCTTTGTGCTGCCCCAGCAGAATCCGCCGATCAATGATCTGGCAGGTTGTTTGCTGCGTGCCGCGTTGTTTAGGAGCGGCGTTTTGGCGGTGCAGCAGCAGGCTCATCGCTTTGACAAACCCCTCGGCCGTCTCCCAAGCAACGAAATTCCCGCCGACCCCCTCTGAAGGGCAGAAGTAGCACCAATTTAAAGATGTCCTGTCCCCTCTCTCTCCTTTCCGTCATCATGCCCCAAATCGGATGCGCCTGAACAGGGATTACTCCACAGCGACCTCCATCAAGTAGGCGAAAACAGCTTCCAGTCCGAGTGAGTCGTCGACCGAGTGGATGCGTCCCACCATGGCACTGACTTGGGCCGTGGCAATGCTGTTGGAGCCGCCCCAAGCGAAAAGGTCACGGTTTTCCTCTGAGAGCACCGAAACTTCGCCCGGCTCCAAATCGTCTCGACCGCGGACACCGATCACGGTAGGAAAGACGGCAGGATAGACGGGCATTTCCTCGCCTTTGCGGTATGCGGCAACAATTATTGTCCCACTTTCAACCGCCTTTCGACAAACTCTGTGAAGACCCCCTCCTTCCGCCAGCCCGGCAATGTTATAGCTCACGTTGATGATGCGGATATCCTGTTTGACGCACCATTCGATGCCCGTCGCCAACAGTTGTTCCGGCACCCGAACCGACACTCCGTCGTCGTGTTCCTGGGCAATCCGAACGACATGAATGCTGGCGTCCTTACAGATAGAGACGATCAACGACGCCATCGCGGTTCCATGCCCGTTAAGATCATGAAAATCCGGCTCGAAGTGGTAAGTGTCGTCTCGTCGGCGAAGCCCGACGCCACTTAACTCTCTCTGAACGAACTTCTTATGTTGCCGGTCTACACCCGTGTCAACGATGCCAATGCGAACCGCCATCACATTCCAATTCTCGCGACTCTTTTCAAGGCAAGAGGGTATCAGTCTACTTCCGCCAATTCTTCAAGTCCAACTTCGGCATTCCGTCTGTTCGCCTGCTCTCTCGACGTAAGGACCTCCATAGCGCCGAGCCAATCCTCCTCATCTTTACCGTCTGTCCGCCGGAACACCCCGTCGAGAACCGTAGGATTTGTCTCCATTAATTCCGTATATCTTCTCAACCTCGCAGCAAGAAGCGGCTCCGATGCCAATTCCCCACAGGTTCTTCGAAGCGCGAGGTAGTCGGGACCACCTGGTGACTCCTGCGACTCTCTAACCGAGGCTGGACAAACCGTGCATATTTGATTCAGAATACAGTTGCCGCAGTCGAAGCCGAGGCGGACTTGTTCGATAAGGGAATCGAAAGCCTTGTCGCCGTCCACTCCATTGGTCGCATCGCCGATTTCAAAGAATTTGGTAAACTCGACTTTCTCGCATGGGTAGATGGCGCCTGCCACAGAGCAATAGGTGCGCGAAGCTCCAGGGAAGCACGACATGCGTGTGGTCGGTCTCCTCAGTGAATCGTGGCCAATGATACTCCGTGTGTGAATGTGCTCAATCTCCTGTGAAAGTATGCGGTGGCCTAACGGATCATCCTGTCTAGCCTCGTCGGCAGTGACCGTATCGTCGGCCCGGCACAGCTCTGACGCGTGCCTGGTAACGGCCCTTTCTATGGCGCTTGCAAACCCCGGCGCTGGCCAATCAACAAACTCCAATATTTCACCGCTCGGCGCGCAATAACCACGCACTTGTCCGCAGGATGGATCGCTGCAGCCCAACCCGAGACACGGTTCGACGTCCTTTTCAACCGGTGCAACAGAATTTGCGATTATCACTGGAAAAGACTCCTTCCATCGATCGAGAAATCGCTCAAGCTCAGCGACATCTGTTGTTGCAGTCAGGGTCGGAAGAAGTCCGCGTGTGATGTAGACCGGATAGAGTTCGACAAATCGCTCCATGTTTCGTTGGATGATATCAAAGGACCCTTTATGACGGTCGCCCTTAAAGACGCGGTATCGGTCGTGCGAGTGTCTGTCCCCATCAATGCTTATCAGGACGCTGAACTGGTGAGCTACCAGGTAATGGATCTTCGCCTCTGATAGCAGAGTCCCGTTGGTTGACATATTGAAGCGAACGCCGCAGCCTTTCTGCGTTGCCAGTTCCTCAACAAAAGCGACGACCTTCTTCAGAAGTTCGAACTCCAGAAGTGGTTCACCGCCATAAAAGCCGATCGTGACGGTTTCGTCGATACGCCCCGAAAGGAACTCCGCCACCGCTCGCTTTGCAGTATCGAGCGACATGGGCATAGGGCTAACACGGCGTCCGGCTTCATAGTGTTGTCCAAAGATGCAATACTCACATGCCAAATTGCACCCATGTGTCAGTTCGAGGGTCAAAAGGCGACGCCGATGCCGCAAAAAATCTCGGACGGGCTCGGGCTCGCCTCTGCAGAGCAGAGACTCGACCTGGACGGTAGGCTCTGGTCGGTGGGCGCAGAGCAATCCCTGTTTTTGGATGCCGTCCAATTCTGCGATCGCTTCCTGGATGGCCTCTCTGCTCAACCGTGGGAGTTTTTCGTGTATCTCGTCAGCGGTCAGCACATGAAAGTAATCCACTGCCTCGTAAACCGCTTCACTGACACGCAATATCTCACCAGTTCTAACATCATAAACGTAGCGATTTCCCGTCTTCGTTTCATACTTTACGAATAGTGGACTCACGTAACACCCTCCATTCACACCTTGGTATCCTTGGGCTGCCAAGGGACTCTCCTCAGCAAAAGCTGAACTGGGGGCACTCATCTTGGCTGCGTCGGCCAGTGCCAGAATCCTTCGTGCCACAACGGCCTTCTAGGCACTGGCTTTGTACGAAGCGGTTTCAAAACGTTTAGGCGAGTTTCTCCGAGACTTGCAAATCCCGGTATTCTGGGGCTCGGAGAGACCGAGCTACAGAACCAAACCGGTTGTGAAATCCCTTCTAGGCTCGTTCTTTTACTCTGTTTACTCGAGCAACACTCTCCCGTTGCACTGCCAGAACGGATCCCTCGCTAAACATAGGCCGAAGCGGCCGCGGAGAATCCGGCGGTAAATGCAGAGTCGGTCGAACTTACTATGCCCATTGCCATGCTTGAGGCGAGTCCTGCTGCAGCCGCAGCTGCCACGCTTGAACTAAAAGAAGTGCCGTACATGGCACTTTTCGTGACATACGAAGGCGTGGAATCAGGCTCGCAGGCGGGACAGTCACACGAACACTTATACGTGCTACATGCAGGGCAATCGCATGAACCGCAGTTACAGGCCGGTTCGGCCAAGAGTTCGGCTCGCCTTTCGGCGCCTCCGAAGAAGAAATCTGTACGTTGAATCTGAGCATGTTTAGTTGACATAGAGAACTCCTTAAAATGGGTAATTGCTTGTATCGTAATCGCAGGGCATCACAGATCTGCAGGAATCGTAATGTCGTCAATCTGTTTTAGCGCCGCCTCTTTGCTTGCCTGCAGGTCTGCCAATGCCTTCTTCTGCAGAGCAACCTTTTCGCTTTCGCTCAGATCTGTTGCGTTCGCAATGCGCTGCCGGATGTCTTTCTCAAGCTCCGCGTATTCGTCCAGGACTTGCTGTCGTCCCTGCGCCTTCGCATCTTGGAGTTTCTTGCGATTCACCTCAGCAAACTGCGGAGTCTTCTTGACCTCTTCCATGACCAATTCCTTGAACTTTTCCTCATCCTCCGGGGTCTCAATCGCCATCTTCGGGACTTCGATTTCAATCTCTATCCCTTCGTATTGCGTGACAGTTTTTCCGCCGAGCGTCACCGGTCGCATACCCGCCGGGATGTCGACCTCGTAAACGTCTCGCAGAGCTCGGATTATCAGGGGAGCAGCAACCATGACGGTGATCCCGGCTCCGATAGCGGCACGTCTGGTAAGTACTTTTTTTTCCATCACACTAACCTTTCGTAAAAGAGTAACATTTCATCACTGGCTATGGCCAAGTTTCACGCTTGAGATTATGGCCGGGTCTCACGATGGAATTGGGCACGATCGAACCAGGCGGAAAATCACCTGACTCGCTGTGCCTACCTTGGGTTTCACTGCATCTTCAGCCTCGACAACCCGATCGAAGAAGCGGTCCTCCAAAACGACTGAACGAGCCCAGGCAAAAACCGTGACCCCCGTTCGTTTGATGACTACGCGGGCCACCTTTTGCCCCTCGGGAGTGCCTGCCTCCCCAACGGGGACCGACAAAACGCAGTGGCCTTCCCGTCGGATTATCAATACCGATGTTTCGCCAATCTGTTCTTCGGCCTCCAGGCAGAAGTTCATGTAGTCTGGGTCCACTTTCCCATGCCAAGAAGAACCAACTGGCACCGGCCCGGGTGGATGCAGAAAGGGCAGACAATAGAGTGCCCGACGCCGCGCATCGTTCTTCTGCTCTTCGCTTGGCAGCGCAAACAACCCAGGTTTGGCGGAGACATAGGTTTGATCGTAGCAATCGCACGAACAGAGCGTCTCGCATACGGCAGCATCCTCTTGCTCTGCTATGCGCATACTATTAAGCGGAGTGAAAGTCTCACGCCATGTGCATTCGTTCGCGCGGCAGCGAGCCATGCGACGATCTATCTGTGACTCCAGGCGTTTGACGGGGCCGTCTGGAGGCAACAGTCTAAACGAGTGGCGGAATCGGAGATCAGTGACTGGCATCCAGTAATGACGCATGAGAAAACCGAAGTCCGTTCTCTCTCGGTCGACTTCCTTCAATGGAAGCAACGCTTCCAGGTCGTAATCATCCCATGCTTGCTCGGTGATCAGAGACCCGCATGCTACGTTGCTCCGCAAATGAGTCTTTAGAAGATTGGATGACGAATACATTGCCAGCTTTCTCCTATGATTGATAGGAGTTTGAACCCCCCCACGGACGAGAACGCAACCGACTCGTACGCCAGCCTGAGCTGGTTGAAAAGGTGATTCCTCGGATCGCCTGAACCTTTCCGTAGTCCTTACGGAGATTTGATACGACAATGCGTGCTAGTGGCTCCATTTCCGATTCCTCGTATTCGATCGTCTCGACTCCCCCCGGTACGATGGGCCGTTCGGCAAGCCCTGTACGCGAATCTCAATCCCTTTCATTTGACCCGACGACAATGTTTGCGGCATACTCTACAGATATATCGCTTTTCAAGCCTTGATTTGACAAGCAATGGCAAAAAAAAACGGAAAAAAAACGCGATCACATGCGGCCACCGCTCTGGTGAGGCCTCCGTTTGTTGGTCCGCTACGAATCGGCAGGACGATCTCTGGCTTGAAATCAGGGCTCCAGCAGTCCCCGCGCGCGGCGGATGGCGCGTTCGAAGCGTTTTTGCAGGCGGGCCGGGGAACTGTTCATCAGAGCGGCGATTTCGGACCACGGGTACCCGGCGCGGCGGTACATGG
>REEF01001038.1 GCA_007695205.1 Planctomycetaceae bacterium | reverse complement strand
CGCATCTCCATAGAACAGGTTCCTGATCGGCCTGAGACCACTCAGCCCTTCCACCGTGCAGATTCTAACGCACCTCGGAATTCCTTCCAAGTACGTCGATGCAGCTAATCCCTGATGGGCAAAGGCTTCAAAAGAGGCTGGCGACGGCGATTTCGAAGTCGGGCAACGTCACGTCGCCCGACAAGGTTTCTCCGTCGTTGAACATCTTCGGCCGCTTGCCGGGCCGATGGACGGTGACCGTGCGGAAATACGGATCGACGATCCAGATCAACGGAACGTCCGCTGCCAGGTACTCGAGCACCTTGTCTCGGATATCTTCGGTCCTGTCCGAAGGCGATAGCACTTCGATGGCCAAGGTGGGCGGGCCTTCGATCAGCGTCGTATCATTCGTTTGCCGCTCCATCACTTCGGCGGAAAAATACGCCACATCGATACCGACCAGCGTATCCGGGTCTCGTCGCAAGACGCAGCCAACTTCCCCCGTGTGAACTTCCCCTCGTTGCTGAGGGCGACACTCGAGCCAGTCCTTCAGATGATAAGCCAGGTTCGTGACCGCCCGAGTGTGGAAACGATTCCGTACCGTCATCGGTTTCTCCTTGAGCTGACCCTGAATCAACTCGCGGTCAACGCCATCGATCGGCACAGCGAGCAAATCCTCAGCCGTCATTCGAGCAGCCAGAATTGCATCCATATCGAGTCTCCCGTTTCCACAAGATCCACATCCGGTGCGTCGATCTCTCACCTCAGCGGACAACTACCATCGATTCTAGTATCGAGGTCGTTGCAGGAAAAGCCGACTGGCTCAGCACGATTCTTCCCCCGTCCGGTCGGGAAACGAACCGGGGGGCCTGCGATTTGCGGCTCCCCGGTATTTTCTGGGTAGATTTCGAACGGAGTTTGGTCTAGCGTTCCTGTCGTTCGCGACCACGCTCACGGCGCTCGCCACGTTCGCCACGTTCGCCACGTTCGCCACGTTCGCCACGTTCGCCACGGGCCGCTCCCTCGCCACGGCCTTGCCACTGTGGCCGTTCTGCAATCGCCTTCTCGAATGCCTCGACTTGCTCCGAAGTCATCACCTTTTTGACCTTCCCGACCAACTCTTCGACCTTGGCTTGCAGCGCCTCGGCCGCCTTCTTCTGCTCCGGCGTCTGCACGCCCGCAACCGCTTTGGCGATCTCCTCGCGCGCCTGTGCGCGTTCGATCGCTCCGTCCCGCACTTTCGCCATCACCTCTTGCGTCAACTGGCGACGCTTTTGCTGCTGCTCTTCCGTCAGCGCGGCTTTCTGTCCCAGTTGCTGCAGTTGTTCACGAGCCGGCGCGACGATCTCGCGAACCTCGGCCGTCTGCTGATCGCTCAAATCCAGATCGCGCAGGGTCGTCATCACGCCCCCCATCGGACCCATCGCGCGCATCTGCGCGCCTGCAGGCCGCTCCGGCCGTTCCTTACGACCCTCCCGTTGTGCCATTGCCTGCCCCGCCACCAACACCGACAGGGCCAAAGCCACTGTCATCATCGCCATTCGTTTCATCGCTCAACTCCCCACAAAGTAGAAGAATACCCCAATCAATAGTGGAGATCGCTGCCACAATAAGGCAGCCATCGCCCTGTCCGCACAGAGGTGTGCACCGGACATGCCTATGAAACCATAAAAATCGCCATAAGTTCCGTGGCGCATTCAGCAGATGGTATGCTGGGCTGAATCGGTGGGATACGGTGCCGACCATTGAGCGTGCCGGAATCAACCCGCTAGAAGGCGCCCAGATCGAGCCCCGCCTTTCGCGGCTCGGTCTGCTGGTGCGGGACGTATCGGCGGATAACGGGAAATCGCGTCGCGAGTGGCTGGGGAAGTTCCGCCCCGGCTTGAACACAGGGCGAATCCGGCAACAGCCGGAAGTTCTCGGCATCGAACGCTGCAAAGCCCGGCGTCTGTCCTTCCACGACGTGCTCTGCCCCGCGAATCGTTCCCGTGAACTTGCTGTGGCTGGTTCGCCAATTCGTTGGCAACCAGTTGCGGTGCAGGTTCAACGTCCCCTGCTGTGTCATCAGGGCGAGCAAGCGTCCACCCGCCGAGGCATAGACGATATTGTTGTGGCACTCCACCGATTCGTCGCCGGTAGACAGTCGAAATAACGTGGTCGTGTGCTGACGATGTGACACCACGGTATTGTGGTAAAAATAGAGCGTTCCCTTGCGGTAGAAGTCCGGGCGGTTGCTGTCCCCACCGTAGTGGACGACTTGGTTGTTGCCGCCATCGCGTTTAATCAGCACGTTTCCGTAGACGAATGTCTCGCGATACGCGGGTTGGCTGCTGAGTGCCGGCGCTCCAGCGGCGTCGACCAGATCCAAGGCACGATTTCCACCGTCGATCCAGTTATAGCGGATAACCAGTCCGGCAGAGCGATCTTTCAGGTTGTTTCCCAGACAGTCTCGGCGCAGCGGGCCGTAGAAGTTGCCTTGAAAAACGATCCCGTCGGCTTGCGTGTAGCTGTTGTGTTCGTACAGGCTACCTTCGATCCCGTTGCCGTGGATGTAACCGTTCTCGACGACGATGTTCCGAGACAGCGGACTGACAAACAGCCCGTTGCCGCTGTCGTGAAGGATACAATGGCGGATGGTGATCGCTTCACCTTTTTCGACGAAGATGCTGGCGGCGTTTTTTGCATACGCGGTCCGGCCGCGGCGCCCATCGAAACCGAAGGGGGGACGACCGCTACGCACCTCTAGGTTTTCCAGCACCAGATGGGCAGGCATGGTATCGGCCGGGCGATTCGCGCCGCCGATCTTGATCACGCCGCGTTCTTCACCCCAGAAGTTCAAGGCAGGCCGGGTCGTCGCATCCCTGCCATCGATCACCGGCAACTGACCGTCAGGCCCCGGCACCCCACGAACCCGGATCGGCCGTTCGGCGGTGCCTCGACGGCAGATAACCCATTTCTCGCGGTAGGGTTCCGCACGCCAGTGAATCAACACCTCGTCTCCGGGATTGAGGCTTTCCCAGGGTACGTCGCCGATCGCAGCCAGCGTCTTGCCCGGTCCGACTTCATACCGCTCGGCAAAGACCGGTAGCCCAGCCAGCAGGCTTAGGCTGACAGCAACGGCTGCGATTACTTTCCGTGTCGTGGTGGCGGTATCTGGCATCGAAGGCTCCATCGCAGGCTTGAATCTCACGGGACTGCCTGGGCGATTGCTGCCCTGGGCACAGATCATCATACACCAAGCCGTCGCGGACGGGTTATTGGAAGGCCGCTGTCTCACAGGACTGGTACTCATGTTGGCCTTGCAACCGCCCGTTCCGGTATCGAGTGTCGCAGGCCGACTTCCTGACCACGCCAGGTTCCGAACGGGTCCTTCGAGCAACGACTGCTGCCACTTTATTTTTGGGCATGGCTAACCCGGCAACGGTTCGATGGTCACGCCCAGCGGCCAGTCGACCTTTTGAGCCGCGTAGAAATCGGGGCCCGCTGAGCGGAGTTGGTCGCGTTTCAGTTCGGCCACTTCCAGGGAACCGGTCCAGACGACGGCACGGCCTGCCGTATGGATCAATACCGCCAGCGACAAGCTCTTTTCGTGCGGGTAGCCGAAGACCTTCGTAAAGGTCTCGATGACGTAGTCAAACGTGTGTGCGTCGTCGTTGAACACCACAACCGCATACGGCGGCTGTTTCTTCGGTGTCGCTTCGGCGGGTTGTTTCCGCCGCCGTTCTTTCGTCTTCGGCGGACTTTCCACCGCAACGGCCAGATTGTCGGTCATCCGGTTTCTCCTCTTTATCTCACGGCCCCTACGCCCCGCCGCAGCGACTCGTCCAGACCCCTTGGCCCCAGCAAAAACCTTTTCCGGGATTATTGCAGATTCTCGTCTCGATTGACACAGGAATGTGTCGTCGATTCGGCCACAGTCGATGATCTATTTGATGACAGACGCTTTGCCTGATCGCTGCGAACACCTCGACGCTCGGCTCGAAACCGCCGATTCTACCCGCTATCGGTGCAAAACGTTCGAGCCGACTGAGCTGTGGCACGGCTCTTGCTTCCCGAGCTGAATGGAACGGGCCGTTTTCTCTGTCTGACGCGGCCCGACGTGGAACCTTTTGGTAGACGAGGAGCAACCACGATGAAACGAAATCTCTCGCTCATTGCCATTGCCACTGTTCTGATGGGCCTGTCCGTCCGGACGTGTCAGGCTTCGGACGCTGCTTCGCGGGTGGACATTGGTCGGCGTCACGCTCGTGCCGAAGCCAGCTACGACGGACCGGCTGGTCTGGCTCGGACAGACACGCGTGTGGGACGCGTCAACTTTGCTCGCGGCCTGGCGGTCTCGTATGGACTTGACGGAGTTTCGCTGTCGCAGAGTATCGGAGTGTCCCACGGCGGCCTGTCGACGGCGCACAACTTCCAACTGAGCATCGGCCCCGGCGGGACGCATCTCAGCCGTGGTGGCGTCGTTACCCGTGGTGGTGATGCGCGAGCCATCACGAGCGGCCATACGTCCCGCGGGCGTGGAGGGCCACGCGGCGGCAGTTCTTCGACGGGAACAGGCCACGATACGCGCGCTTGGTCCAGTTCAGAATCCCAGCCCCGTTGGTCTTCCCATCCTTGGTTCCATTCTTCGAGGTGATGTCATGAACGTTCGCACACGGATTGCCCTGACCGTATTCAGTCTGGCCGTAAGCCAGCACGTTGTCTCGATGGCCCAGCCCGCCGCGCGACGACCGCTGCGAAATGTCGGTCCTCAGCCCGTCGAGCACGTCAGCCCGCTGGGCAGCGAAATCCGTCGCTTCTTGGCGGAGCGGAGCCAAGCGTCGCTGGACCGCGCGTTGCGGCGTGTACCGCCGTCGGTCTGGTTGGATATGTGGGATGAAGACGACCCGTGGTTCGACGCGGACCGGCAGGCGAGCCCGTGGTGGGACGAACCGTGCCCGGAGCAATGCGATCCCCGCCTGCCCGCCGTCGGTCGCGGTGCTGTGGCAATCTCGCTGGCCGAGGTCGATGGGTACTACGAGATCGAAGCCACATTTGCCGACCAGCACCATCGGCAAAAGTACCGGGCCAGCGGCTCGCGCGAGGAGATCGAGCAATGGCTGAAAACGCTGCCACCCCGCTTGCGGAAAGCCGTCTTGCGGCAAATGCCGGAACTGGACGATCGCGCAGCAGTCGAAGGCCAAAAAATACCGAACGACGATGCCGAACCGGCGAATGATTTGCACACCGACGACGATGCTTCGGATGAGAGCGTCATGAAACCGAACGATACCTGTAACCCTGAAGGAGAAGAACGATGATCCGAACTGCAACTTATTCTGCCATGTTTTTCGTTTGCTTGGCCAACGTGCAGGCCTCGGCGCAGGTCACCGCTCGAAGCTACAGCGATGGAGGCGTAGCGACGGCTCGCGCCAGCGGCGTGGGTCGCACGAATCTGCTCGCCGAATCGGCAGCCAGCGGCGGTGGTCGGGCAGATGCCCGCATCCGAGGCAGCGGTCTGTACGGGGGCGTGGCCACGGGCACCAGTCTGGCCGTGACCGATGGCGGCCGAGCCATCAGCCGAGCCCGAACCGATGCTTCGGGCCGCGGCGCCTGGTCGCATGTGGACAGTATCGCCGGATCGGTCCGTGGTTCGGCGGTCAGCCAAAGCAACGCATCCGCTCGGGGTCGAGGCCAGGCGATCAGCCGCAGCACGGCGATCGGGAACTATGGCCGAGCCATCTCGCGATCGGATGCCGATGCCCACGGTCTGAGGGGCGGCCGCGCGTTGGCCGAATCGGAATCGTTGGCTGATGCCTACTTCGGGACGGCACGCAGCCGCAGCCGAGTCCAAGCGCACGCCGACTTCGGTGGTCGAGCCGTAGGGCAAGGCGACGCGATCGGTCTGGGCTGGGGGCGACGCGCTCGTGCCGACGTCCATGTCCAGAGCACGGGGCGCTTCGGTGGCCGCAGCCACGCGAGTGCCTCGCATCTGGACTGGTAAGTCGCAGCCGCAGTCCCAACGTCAAAACAAGACCCTCTGGGCGAGGAACACAATCGCAACGACGATAATCATGCCGAGGATCCTCT
>REEF01000813.1 GCA_007695205.1 Planctomycetaceae bacterium | reverse complement strand
ATCGGGGGGACTTCGATCTCGATGACGGGAATTCCTAACCGGTCGCGAACCATGTCCGCGATGACCAGCCCTTCCAGACCGCAGTGACTGGCGCCGGGGATCCGCGAGATGACGACGGCTTGGGCTCCGAACCGACGTATCTCGTGGCAGATCCGCTGGCTGCGGTCCTGCGGGGGACCGACCATCGGGTCGGCCAACGCACAGCGTGCCAGCGCTTCCAGCGGCGGTAGATCCTCGGGGATCGGGTCCAACGCGTGACAGAACAGATACTCGCTGCCGCAGATGCGGCCGCCGACGTCTTCCAACAGGTTCATGACCCGCAGGTCGGCCACCGGATTGACCCAAAAGACGCGCACGGCGCCCGGCGGCAAGACGCCCTGCCCGGCCAGTACACGCGCACGCACCTCGGCCAGCAAATGCTCCAGCACGTGGATCGATTCGGGCTGGTCCGAGCAGAAATGGATGGCCAGCATTTCTGCCACCAGCATTTCCAAAGCGGGCAGCGGGCAGGGCTCGGACGTGTAGCCCAACCAACGCAATTCGCCCAGCAGCTTGCGGACTCGATTCGCTGCCCCGATGCCGGCTCGCAGCTGCCGATCGCCCAACGGTTGGCCGGACCAAGCCTGCAACGCGTCGCGGACACGGGTTAGTTCCGCTTGCACCAGCGCGACTTGACAAGCCGGAGCTTGAAATCCGCCGGGCAACGAAACAGCTTGTTCGCCCGGTTCCGGCCGACGCCGATGCGGCACCTCCCACCAAAGAATCGGATGGCCCATGCGTTCCAGTCGTTGGGCCAACGCCGACACATCGTCGCAGGTGGCTCCGACACTGCAGGTCAGTAGATCGGGCAGCGGGAAATGGGCCTGGTTGGCGAAGGCTCCCAGCATCGCACGTACCGGACAGAACGAATCGTCGATGCCCAGCGAATCGGCCGTTTGCAGCACGCGGGTCTGATCCTCCATCAGGCACGGTAGCCACCAGGCGCCGTCCGGATAGAAGGCGACCACGCGTCGCAGGGCGTAGGCCATCACGGGGATCGTTCCCAGGTCTTTCACCGTCCCCAGGATCTGCCAGCCCGCTTCGCGTGCCTGCCGCAACCGCTGCTCTTCGGTCAGCAGGAAGTTCCATAATTGCAGGGCTGCGGCCGAGTTATCCAGTTGTAACCGCGTCAGCCGCCGATCCCCGGATTCGGCATGGCGGCGCAGCGGCCCGCCATAGGCCGGCTCGTGTAACCCCGCGTCGACCAGTTCCGCGTAACGCTGGTCCCAATCTTCCAGACTGATCCGCTTTGGCGGATGGCTCATGGCAGCATCTCCAGGAAGGCTTCGATTCGTCCTCGAGTGCGTTCGGATGAACTGGTCTCGCTGTCCGATACGTCCAAATCCAATACCGGCACAGGACAGCAGGCTTTCAGTACGGCGACCTCGGCGTGCCATAGATCGCACCACAGGTAACGGCGGAGGATCAGGCCGTGCACGTGCCGGGCGGACAATTCGCGGTTCAGATATTCATACAGCGTGTGGTTGGGACGGCGAAAGATTTCGGGGATCGTGCCGAAATAGGCGTCGGCCAATTCGCCCAGCGGATCGCGCCGAGTCGAATCGGCCGAAAAAGCGCGAGGTAATGTCCGCTCGCCCCACTCGGTCGCGTCCAGGACGATCCGGCCCCCCGCCTGCTCGATCCAGTCGAACAGACCATAGTCCGACTCCGGCAATGGCCCGCCCACTATCGCTAAACGCAGCGGCCTGCCTTGCACGGGATCATGATTTAGTAAGCTTTCGGAGGATGGGACCGAATCAGCGGCGCTTGGCCATTCGTTCCGCTCCGCCGTCTCGCGGACCGCGATCAGCGCGTCGGCCAAGGCGCGCCCCGATAACCGGTTGCGGATCCCTAGCAAACGGGCTCGAGCACCATCGAAATCATGCATGACTTCCGCCAACGCTTCGTTCGACGGTCGCGTGCCGCCCAATGCGACCAGCAGGCGGCTCAGCCGGTCCAGTTCCGCCAGGTACAGCGACCGAGCGGTCTCGGTTTCCCAGGTGGATGGGACGTTCATCAGGAACGTGGGCAGCCGGCGTTGGTACTGCAGCCAGGACGCAGCGTACCGCATTTGATCGCAAGTCGTGGTTAGCACCACCGCCGACGCCGACGCTCGTGCGGCGCTGTCCACCACGGCCGCTGCCAGCGGGCAGACGCCGCGACGACCTCGGAGCGGGGAACCGATCCCCGACGGCTCGCCGTGCCGGTCCACGTCGCGGTCGGGCGAGCAGGCCCCACGTGGATCAGAATCCCGCCACCAGATCGGCCGAACCCCGTGCGCTGCCAACCATTCGACGGGAACCAGCGGACTGGCATACAGGACCGTATTCATCGGCGGATAGTCTCGAACAAGGCTTCGATCCGTACCATGATCCGCGCCGAATCGGACGGGGAATAATCGGTCTCGATCCGAAGATAGGGCAAGCCGAGTTCCTGCTCGGCGAACCGCTTGATGCGGTGCGATTCCACATCGTAGGTCAAGCAGGCTTGCCAGATCAGATCCACGATGCATTGCGCCCGGTACTGGACGGCCAATTCCCGCAGGAATTCCAGACGGCGGTCGTTTCGGGTCATCACCGAGCAGGGCAGATGAAAGTACTTTTCCGCCAACGCTTGCAGCGGATCGGCTGCGTTCACGTCGACGTCCTCCATGATCGGCTTCAAGCCCGTACAGTTCTCTGCGGCCACCACCAATCCGCCTGCGTCTTCCAGCAATTGGACGACTCGTTCCGCGCCGTGCACTGTCGGTACACCTGTCAGGAGCACGCGGACTGGCGAATCGCCGGCCTGCTGGCCGCGATACTCGGCCAATGCCCGCTCGTACTGCCGGAAATCTTCGCACAGGCCCGAGATGCTGCTTTTGAAATCCAGCAGTTGGCGACCGGTCAACGGCGGCGAATCCGCTATCATCAACGCGGCCAACTCGCGCCGCAACGCCCGTTCTCGGTTCATCGTGGCAATCGCCTGGCGCAAAGCCTCCTGCGTGATCCGAGTTTGGAAACGCTGCTCCAGGAAGCTGCGGAACTTCTGCAGTTCTCGCACCCAGTGTCCCATCGCATCGGGATCATCGGCCTTTTGCGGTAATTCCAGCACATACATGGGCCGTGATTCGGCCATCAATTCGTACATCTTCTTTTTACCGTCGCAAGTCGTCTCGGCGACGATCAAGTCGGCCATTTCCAGGAAGGGATTATTGCCTTGCACGTGATAGCCGAACGTGGACTTGATCAGCGGGCACAGATTGGCAGGCAGGTACTGTTCGGCCGCGGCAATGGTCTTGGCCGAACCGCCGCACAAGCAAACGGGAACGGCCCCCGCCGCCATGATCAGTTCCCGGGGGGTGAATTCGCAGAGGATGCCGACGATCGGGCGTCCCGCATCCTTGGCCGCCTGAGCGTGCCGCAGACAATTCTGGATCATCTGCGCGAAATGTTGCTGTGCCGTTGGTTCCTGAGCGTCGGGGACTTCGTCAGTCGCCGCACAACAATCTAACGCGTCGTCGGTTGCCCGAGTTGGAGAAGCGGTCATGTTTTTCGCCTGGCTACGAAGATACCTTGAGCGATCTTTCCTGCGTGGGCCAGTTGTTGCAGGGCCGCCATCTCGTCGGCCATCGCTTTCAAGCCGACGTTGTCGAAATCCAGGATCTGCAACGCATCGTACGTCAACTGCATGTTCAGCATGTTCAGATACAGGTCCACGTGCGGGGCGAATCGTCCGGTATCCTCGGCCACCAGGACTTCGCAACCGTGTTCGGATAACAGTTCGGTGTATCCCTGCAAATCTTGGATGCTAGGAAACTTCATGAAACGCAGCAACCGGACCGCTTCGTCTTCGGTCAATGGCTGGCTGCCTTCGATCCAATCGGTAAAGGCGATAATGCCGCCGGGTTTGACCAACCGCACCGCTTCGGCAATCAATCCGGGTTTGTCCACGACGTAACACCAGGCATCTTCCCCCCAGACGAAATCGAAGCTGTCGCCCGGCAGTCCGGTTTGGCAGGCGTCAGCCAGGGTGAATTCGATTTGATCGGACAATCCCTCGGATTGGCAATGTTGCTGACCTTGCTGGATCACCGCAGCGGTAGCGTCCACACCATGCATGCGGGCCACTTGAAAGAACCGGAGCAAAAACCGCATGCCCGCACCGTGACAGCAGCACAGATCGACGCCCGACCACCCCGCCTGGATGCCGGCCCGCTGCGCCAAGTCCAGGGACGAACGGAATCCTCCGATGTGAATCTGTTGGCCCATGATCAGCCCCCAGAGTTCACCTTCGACTCCGCTGTAGACTCGCTGTACCTCGGTCAATCCGATATTCGTAACCTGCTTCATCTCCGTTTCCTTTCCAAAATAGAACGGTGGCCGTCTCTATTGTACCCGATCCGGGTCGAGAGCTAAAATAAGCACTCGACCACGATTTTCCGCCAATCATGGTGGCCTCGGATTGGGAGGACAACGGGGTCGGGAGTCGTTTTCGGGCAACGATCAACCATGGGGAGAGCGGTTCACCCGAAAACGACTCTCGACCCCTTCTGCTGAGTCATCACACTGACCATAGAAAAGGAACCTGGATGATGTCGCATGACCAGATCAACATCACCTTGGGAACGGCCGGACACATCGATCACGGCAAGACAGCCTTGGTCAAGAGCCTGACGGGCTGTGAGACCGACCGCCTGCGTGAGGAAAAAGAACGCGGGATGTCGATCGATCTGGGGTATGCTCCTTGCATCGTCGGGAATTTAGAGGTCGGGATCGTCGACGTGCCCGGCCACGAGAATTTCGTCAAGACCATGGTGGCAGGCGCGGCGGGCATGGACGGCGTCATCTTGGTCGTCGCAGCCGACGATGGGGTGATGCCGCAGACCCGCGAGCATCTGGATATCTTGACACTGCTGGGTATCCGTCACGGCTTGGTGGCCTTGACAAAGATCGACCGCGTCGCGGCGGAAGATGTGGAGTTAGCACAAGCCGAACTGGCCGAGTTGGTTCAAGGGACTTTCCTGGAAGGCGCATCGATCTTGCCCGTATCGAACGTCACCGGCCAGGGCTACAGCCCGTTGCTCGAAGCGTTGGAAACGCTGGTCGCACAAATCACTCCGAAAACTACGGGTGGCGTGTTTCGTCTGCCCGTCGACCGAGCGTTCTCCGTCCAGGGTTACGGGACGGTCGTGGCCGGGATTCCGGTCTGCGGCCAGGCTCAGCCGGGCGACGAGGTCGTCATTCTGCCTCAAGATTTCGGCGGCCGACTGAAGCGGGTCGAAGTGTACGGCCGGGCGAGCGACACGGTCATGGCCGGGCAATGTGCCGCGTTGAACGTGGGCCACTGGGAATCCCAGGCGATCGGTCGAGGCGACACGCTGACGCTGCCCGGATACTTTGCCCCCGAATCCTGGTACGTCTGCCGCTTGCGGTTGCTTCCGCGCGACAGGCTGCGTTTGAAACAGGGCGGTGCCGTGCGATTTCATACGGGGACGTCCGAAGTGAATGCCGCCATTTACAACCTGGGGCAGGGCGAAGTGGGCGAGCCGGGCGAGTACTTGATCCAGATCCGTACCCAGTCCCCGATCATCGCCGGACCGGGTGACCATTTCATCCTGCGGCTGCTGTCGCCCATGCAAACGGTGGGCGGGGGTACGATCATCGAGGCCATCCCGCGAAGGCTGAAACGGACTCGCACGCAGCTTCGCGAGGAACTGGAACAAAGGGCCCAGGCGATTAGCGACGACGCCCGGTTCGTCGAGTACTGTATCCGCGCCGCTGAGGGACTGACGGCTAGCGAAGCCGAAATCGCAGTTCGAGCCAAAGTCCTGCCAGACCGGTTGCAGGAGATCCTGGCCAAGCTGATGCGAGAGCAAAAACTGATCGGCATCTCGGCCGGCCGATACTTGCACCGCGATACGGCCGACGCCGCTTGCAGCCACGTGCTGGAGATCGTCCAGCAACATCATCGCGACATCCCCGACCGGCCGGGCATGACCTTTGAGGAACTGAAAGGGGCGACCCGCTGGGACAAGC
>REEF01000341.1 GCA_007695205.1 Planctomycetaceae bacterium | reverse complement strand
CAATATCCCCACCTCCGACCCGTGGGTCGGCCGCGGCAGATCGAGCTGGCAGGCCCTGCGCGATGCCCATTCCGACAACCTGATCAGGGAAGCGCTCGTACGCTATCCAAAGTCAATCGACCAGAAGACCGAGGCGAACGGTTGGATCTTCCTGCGGGAAGGCGACGTCTATATCGCCATCCGTCCGCTGAAGGCTTACACGATAGACACAAACTACACGCAGGCTGGAGCGTTCGACGTGGTCGTCAGCCCCGGAGCGAAGAACGCGGTTGTCTTTGACATCGCGACGAAGAACGAGTTCGTCACGTTCGAGGCGTTCCAGAGAGCGGTGAACCAGAACCCGCCCGTTGTGGACTGGGATCAGCTCTCCGTCACCTATAAGAACGTGAGGAGCGATACTCTCACGGCGACGTGGAACCCGCCGAACTACGACGTGCCCGAAGCCAAAGAGAACGGTCCCGAAAGGGAGACTGTCCTGGTTCGGCCAGACATCACCGTCAACGGCAACGTGGTACCTATCGATAGCGATTTCACCAACGGCCTGGCGGCAATTAAATCCCCGTCCATTGAGCTGCTCGACAGGGTGCTGCGGTTGCGGACGCCGGCGGGCCGGCTTGAGGTGGACTGGCGGGGGAAGGTGCCGGCGTTCAGTAATCAGTAGCTGGACCCCGTCCATCCCGGGCCGATGCGCGGTGACGGCACGGCCGGGTTGAAAAGCGAATTCCTCGCAGTCATTTTTCGTAGCAAACCCAAAACCCGGTGGCACACCGTTTGGTGCGGTTGGCAGCGAGCTTTGTGGGCGGCGACGGACCATTCGAACGAACGGCGAAGTTCGCAGGTTGAAACCCTCAAGGCGACGGGTTTTCAACGGCTTGACGTAGAGCCGTTCCAGCTCTTCGGCAGCGCCGACTGGGATCGTGTGCTGACCTTCCGGAAAGACGTTGCCCCCGGTGAAACCTACCGTTTTGGAAAGTGTGTCATTGTACTCGGATTCAATCAGGCGCACAAACAGGAAGTGCAACCGTGGAACCGGAACGCGGGCGAGCAACTCGACAACGGCATCCGACTGCCGGAACTGTGGCCGCCGGACTATAGGTGTCCGCAGTCGGCCGAGCCCATGCCGGTGCCGTACCTGGTTCATCCGCCGGAGGTGCTGCCTATCGACGTGGGGCGTCAGCTCTTCGTGGACGATTTTCTGATCGAGGAAACCGACCTCCGCCGCACCTATCATTCGGCTGAGCGATACCCTGGCAATCCCGTGTATGAGCCGGAAAGCCGTGATGAATTGGACCGACGAGCCGCGGTCTATCTGGGCCAGGGCGGTGTGTTTTTCGATCCGGAGGACCGGCGGTTCAAGATGTTCTATGTTGCCGGGTGGCGAGGTCCGTTGGCGATGGCCACCAGTTCCAACCTGGTGAACTGGACCCGCCCCGAGTTGTCGGACAGGGGCAACGTGCTGATCGATCGCAGCGTTGACGACAGCGCCGTTTGGTTGGATCTCCGGGCGGTCCGTGCAGACGAGCGGCTCGCTGTACGCGTTTTGGGTCAGCCGGGACGACACGGGGCGTAGCGACGGATACATCGCCGCCGGTGGGCCTGGCTATTCCGGCGTGTCGTTGGCGAGACACCGGGCACTTCTGCCGTACAAGGGTATTCCGTATTCTCATCCGCCAGTAAAAAGTCCCGGTCGTGGCCCTCTACGCCGAGGCATGGCACCGCGCGGCAGCGCCGGCGGCAGAGTTGGTTCGATTGGTTGCAGCGCGAACTCTCGCGGCTGCCCTTGCCCATCGCGATCATGGCACAAAGCGATCACCGGACCACGTATTTGCTTAGCGCGTGTGAGGCCGCAGGTTTAGCGGTGCCGGAGCAGGTGGCGTTGATCGGCGTCGATGACGTGCTCCGGGCCAGCCGCTGCGGTTTGTACCGGGCCTTTCACCAACACATCGGCCGCGCGGTGGGCGAGGAAATCGACCGGCAGCGCGTCGAGCACGCCAAGAAGCTGGTCCGGGAGACGCGCCACAAGCTGCACGTCATCGCCCCCCTGAGCGGCCTTAGCGGCGCCGAGCACCTTTTTCGCGGACGTTCCGCCGCGTCACCGGTGCTCCGCCCTCCGCGTACCGCCGGCGGCTGTGGTCGGTCGGCGAGGCGTCGTGACGCAGCCATGATACGAAACGTCAAGAACTTGATACGAAATGACACTTCAGGGCAGCGTCTTTTCGTTGACAGGGCTGTTCGCCACAGGTACGATTACACGGGTCGACAAACAGAAGGACAAGCTACCATGAAACTGAAGTCAACCGTTCGCATGAGTCAATTCGTCGGGTTCTGGCTGGCCTCGCTCGTCGCCGGCGCGGCCCCCGCGACCGGTCAGGAGGCTGCGGGCAACGTCGATGGAACGCTCACTTGGGAGTTGGGCGCCCTTGAGCCGGGTCAGGCCGCCCGCGAAACCGTCTTGTTCGTCATGGGCGCCAATTACGAGGAGGCCCACGGCCGGCTGAGCAGCGCGCGCGAGCAATTCGCTCCCTCGACGGACCCTGATCCGACGGCGGACCGCGAAACGGAGCCCGGCGAAACGGTCTGGATCCGGAACGCGTTCACCGATTTTGCACTCCAAGGTCCGGGACACTTCTCCCGGGAGGGCTCGCGCCAAAGCTTCAAGGGCGCCGTGGGAGGACAGTTGAGCCAGTTCGGTTGGTACGTCCACTACGATGGAGAGCGGCGCGCTGGGACGCCGATTCTGAGCCGTGCGCCGGAGAATCTGCAGGTGATCGAGCCGCTCGGACGCGTCTCGCCCGAGGAAGCCCGGGTGACGCTCGAGACTTCCGATCGCGCACTTCGCGTGGACCTCCGCGCACGCATGGGGAACGGCCCGGTGGTGGGCGTCGAGTTCGTCGTCCGCAATATCGGAGTCGAACCGGTGCGCGACCTGCGGTTGACGGTTTACTCGAATCTCGAGGCGGCACACACGCACATGACCGACTACGCGGTGTTGGACCGGGAAACCGGAGCGCTCTGGGTGATCGACATGCCGACCCGGTTTCATCTGGCCATGGCGGGATTAGGCCGGCCGGGACGAGGCCACGCGGGCACCTGGCCTTCCCAGGCCCAGTTGCAGTCCGCCGCCGGGGTGCCCATCGAGCAATGGACACCCCTGGAACAGAGTCAGCGGATGCTCGACCGGCTCGCTGAGGCCGGTCTGCCCCTGGAACAATGGATCGCCTTCGAACGCGATGGCCACCTGCTGGCCGATCTGCTGCTCGAGTACCGGCCGCTGACCGAATCCCAGTGGGCACGGCAAACCCCGGAGGAGATCGTCCGTTGGCGGGAAGCGGAGGCCATTGCTGAACGGTTGCGAGTGACGGCCGACCGCGGCACCGAAGCGCAGTTTACGTCCGAATGGATCGATCTGATGATCGAGGCGAACAAGCGCATCCAGTTCCGGCCCGTCATCCACGAGCGGGTGGCGCCCTACGTTCGTCCCCACACGCCTACCACCCAGACCCGATCCGCGGCCGAAGCCGCGGAACTGTTGCGCCACGACTGGCTCTATCAAGTCGGGGAGAATCCGACGCCGGAACGGATCCGTGACGAGATCGACCGGGCGCGCGAGCTGATCGAGCGAATTGCCTCCAATTATCCCGGACAGGTGCACTTCGAGGCTCAAACGGCTGTCCTCGAGGCGCTCGAGGCAGAGGCCGCCGGGCTTTCCGGGGCCGACCCCACGCTCTACCTCCGGGTGCGGGAGGTCAAGCGATCGATCGTGTTGGCCAATCCGGTGCTGGATTTCGACAGCTTGGTGTTCATCGACCGGCCCTATCCGCAGGGCTCGGGCTGGCGCCACGAAACCCGGCACCGGCTCGGTTACATGTCGGTGCCCGGGGGGCGGTTGCTGGTGCTCGACGGACTGGGTCCCGACGGTGCGCTGCGCCAATTGATGCCTCAGCCGCCCCTGCATGGCAACTTCTGGCGGTTCGACCTCTCCTTCGACGCCTCGCGGGTCCTCTTCTGCTTCATGCCGCACAACGAGAAGTCGTTCCATCTCTACGAGGTCGGCATCGACGGCAGCGGCCTGAAGCAGCTTACCGACAGCCCCTACGACGATCTCGACCCCGTCTATCTGCCCGGTGATCAGCACATCCTCTTCACCACCACCCGCGGGCACACCTACGTCCGCTGCATGCCGCCGACAAACGCCTTCATCCTCGCCCGCGCCGACCGCGACGGCCGCAACATTCATCTGATTTCGGCCAATATGGAGCCCGATTACCTTCCCTCGGTGATGCACGACGGCCGCGTGCTCTACTCCCGCTGGGAATACACCGATAAGCCGCTCTGGCGTGCCGTGGGCCTCTGGGCGGTTAATCCTGACGGCACCCAGGTGAATACCGTTTGGGGAAATCAGAGCGTCTGGCCGGATCTGTTCAAGGATGCCCGCGCCATCCCCGGCAGCCGGCGGATCATGTTCACCGGCAGCGCCCACCACAACTGGTTCGCCGGCTCGGTGGGGATCATCGACCCGCAACGGGGGTTCAATTTCCCCCACGGGCTGACCAAGGTGACCGCCGACGTCCCCTGGCCGGAGTCGGGCGATGGGCCGGTCGACCCCGTAGAGTCGCCGCGCTACCCGCGCGTGGACCGCCCAGACTTCGATCCGCGGCGCTCCCCGTATACCCCTGACGGACCCTACCGGGCCTACTACTCGCCCTACCCGCTGAGCGACCAGGACTTCCTCGTTTCCGCCAACCGCAACGGCAAGTTCGTGCTTTATCTGATGGACGTCGACGGCAACCGCGAGCTGATCTACGAGGGAGAGCATCACATCTTCTATGCCGTGCCGCTTCGCCCCCGCCCCGAGCCGCCGGTGATCCACGACCGCGTGGCTTGGCCGACGCACGAAGAGCGTTTCCACCCGGAAGATGGAGTGATCTACTCGCGGGACGTATACCATGGAGCCCCGCCGGAACTCCACGGCCGCGCCCGTTATCTCCGCGTCCTGAACATCGATCCCAAGACCTACACGTACTGGTACAAGCGGCCGTACATCTCCACCGGCCCGGTGATCTCGGCCGTGCAGTCCGACGGAGTGAAGCGGATCCTGGGGACGGTCCCCGTGGAGGAGGACGGCTCGGTGGCCTTCTACGCCCCCTCGGGTGTGGCCTTGCACTTCCAGCTCCTCGACGAGCGGGGACGGGCCCTGCAGACGATGCCCAGCTTTGCGAACGTCATGCCGGGCGAGCACCGCGGCTGCCTGGGATGCCACGAGTCGCACAGCGCCACTCCGCACCTCGACATCTCGTCGTTCGCCCTGGCCCGCAAGCCGCAACAGATCACCCCGCCGCCCTGGGGTGACGAGACGGTGAGCTTTCCCCGGTTCGTCCAACCGGTCCTCGACAAACACTGCGCAGCCTGCCACCAGGGCGAGGGCAAAGCCCGCGAGATCGTCGATTTCACCGATCGCCCGGGATTCCAAATCTTTTCGGCGCCGTACATGTTGCTCACCGGCAATCCCACTTGGGGCAGGCCGTATCAGGCGCCGGAGAACCCGCCGCCCGGGTTTGGTTATGCGGACATGCTGATGATCGAGGGTTACGACCAGCGCGATCCCGAGGGCTACAGCACTCCGCCGCCCATGACGGCCCTCTCCTACCGGAGCCGGCTGATCGAGCTCGTCTCCAGCGGCGAGCATCACGGCGTGAAGCTCGACGGCGAAGAGCTCGAGCGGATGATCGCCTGGGTCGACACCATGGCCCCCTACCGGGGATTGGAGGAAGTCCGCGAGATCGACGACCCCGAGTTCCAAGGAATCGACTGGCTATCCATCCGCCCCCGTGTGAAGACGGCCCCGACAATCATCCGGCCGGGACCCGTCGACTGAATGAATAACCAGGAGAAACCACAATGTCTGTGGGAACAGGTTCGCCGCGATTTTCCGGCAACGCGGAATCCGCTGTTGGATCTGGTCCCCGCCGCCTGATAGCGGAAATGCAGCCGATGCAGCGCCGCATGCTGGTCGAGCTGAACCCACTGCCGGGGGACGCCGAAAATCCTCTTTGTCAAAC
>REEF01000764.1 GCA_007695205.1 Planctomycetaceae bacterium | reverse complement strand
GGGGCTGCGAGGGATTACGAAGAGATTAAGTCAAAGTTTAGGTGAAAGATTAGGGTTTGAGCTACCCCGTACTGACGGTGCAGCAGCACATTATACGCCAGCACATCCCGGTGCTTGGTAGCCGACGGACCAGCCTGCGCATCCAGGTGCAGGATCTCGGCCACCGGATCGCCGATCCCGAACACCACATCCGCAGCCATCGTGACCGTGGACAGATCCACATTCAACAACGTCACGGCCTTCGTCGTAGGTCCGTCGAACCACTCCCATCATTAACAGCCGTGCATGGACATCTGTGTAAGCTAATCCAGACCAATGGCAACTTGCCCCCCCCGTGTTCCCACACCAAAGGTAGGATAGCACAGGCGGGGCGATGGTGACAGCTCAAGGCAGAAACGCGAGTTCGTCGGGGTGCAATGGGGGCTCCAGGGGTACAGCGTAGTCGATGTCCACTTCGTAACGCGAGCGGGCGTAGATCGCGGCGACCAGCGGCTGCAGCGACAGCCGTAAATCTTCGTCCGGCGGCGCCAGCGGAATCGCGATTTCGGGAAGCGGCTGTGCTGCATGCGCTGGCCAGACCTGGCATGCCGGCGCGGCGCTCTTGCGCATCGCCAACACGTAGTACGGGCTGTCCGGCCAAGGTTCCTCCATCGCCCGGCGGCGTCCGCCCCGCAACAAGTCGATCTCGACCAGATTGGCGTGGCCTTCGAGGAACACCTGACGCTTGCGGTCGTACTCCAGCCAGCCCGCCGAACCGGCCCGCTTGTTGGACGGCGACAGCACTTCGATGCAGGTCACCAGACGGCGCTGCGGATCGAGTTCCCGGATCTCCAGAAAAATCTCTTGGTGCTCGATTTCGATCAACGCATGCATCACGACCGCCTGCGGATCAACATCGGCCAACACTACCCCTCTGGACTGGTCCCGCGCCGCACAGCCGTGGCTGCGGATCATCACATCAGGCTCGAACGCCCGTGTCCTGGGCGCGGCATCGCGTGGATCGATCCACTCGACGTACGCCCGCTTACGCACCCGCGCAACGTATCGCGGCGGCAATCGGCGCGACGCGTCCCGTTCTATGTCTCCGATCAACTTGTCGTGAAAATCGCCCCAAATATCACATGCTTCGATAAAGGGGTCCATGCCGGGAAAAGGTGAAGGCATAACCGGGCGTTCCTAGCGAAAACAGTCTTTCAAAACAACGAACTTCAACGTTGAATCTGTCACCTGTTATTGTAAACGATCCACGATCTAGGACTAGATGACGACAGAAAAATGGGGGTAAACGGCCCAACCATCACGCCATCAATTCGTCTCAGCTCGATACCATCAGCAGCCGTTCGGTCAGGTCTTCGAGCCGGTCGATGTTCCGAATCGTCTCGATCTGCTGCCGAACCGCCTCGTCCACCTCCCCAAACCGCCGTCGGCCCTGCCGCAGCCCAGTCAAAACGTACGCCGCAGTCATCAGCCGATCCGCCGGACTCGCGTTCGGCGCCCGCGAGCCACACACTCGGTCCCCGGCCGCCTCGCGCTCCAGCCGCTCTGCCAACTGCCAGACCACCGCCGCCAGCGTTCAGACATACACCTATTCTTTCACGTCATCTTTCACATGATCTACCGGGGGCTGCGAGGGATTGCGGAAAGATTACGTGAAAGATTACGTGAAAGATTAAGACTTCCGATTTCCGTCAGCGCCGGGCCGCAGGCATCAGGCGACCACGTCGTGGACCACGTTTCCATGGACATCCGTCAGCCGGAAATCGCGACCCGCGTATCGGTAGGTCAGTTGCTGGTGGTCGAAGCCCAGCAGGTGCAGCAGCGTCGCGTGCAGATCGTGCACGTGGACGCGATCCTCGATCGCTCGGAAACCGAACTCGTCGGTCGCCCCGTGCACATAGCCCCCGCGGACTCCGCCACCGGCCAGCCAGACGGTGAAGCCGTAATGGTTGTGGTCGCGGCCGTTGACCTTGCCCGCATTGGCACCCTCTTTCGGCAACTCGACCGACGGAGTGCGCCCGAACTCACCGCCCCAGATGACCAGCGTTTCGTCCAGCAGCCCGCGTTGCTTCAGATCCTTCAGCAGGGCGCCGATCGCCTGGTCGCATTGGCCGGCCAGCCGGCGATGCTGGACCTCCAGGTCGTCGTGGTTATCCCACGGCTGCCCGGCGCCATGCCAGACCTGGACGAAACGCACGCCTCGTTCGACCAGGCGTCGCGCGATCAGGATCTGACGCGCCTGGACGCCCGGTCCGTACATGTCCAGGATATGCTGAGGTTCGCGGCTGACGTCGAACGCATCGGCCGCCTCGGTCTGCATGCGAAACGCCAGCTCGAACGACTGGATGCGAGCCTCCAGATCAGCGTCCTGTTGTCGAGCTTCCTGATGCCGCTGGTTCCATTGGGCCAACAGATCCAACTGGTCCCGCTGCCGGGGTAGCGTGATCCGCCGGTTGCGGATGTGTTCGATCAACCTTTCGATCGCGGTATGCTGGGTATCGATGTAAGTGCCCTGGAAGATCCCCGGCAGGAAGCCCGCTTGCCAATTCTGCGATTCCTGGATGGGATAACCGCCGGGGCACATGGCCACAAAAGCGGGCAGGTTCTGGTTCTCGGTGCCCAAACCGTAAGTCAGCCACGATCCGACGCTGGGCCGGATCAGACGCGCATCGCCGCAATTCATCAACAGCAACGAAGGTTCATGATTGGGCACGTCGGCGTACATCGATCGGATCACGGCGATCTCGTCGATCGATTCGGCCGTCTTGGCGAACAGCTCGCTGACCTCGATGCCGCTCTGACCGTATTTCTGGAACGAAAACGGCGAGGGCATGGCGGCGCCGGTCGGCCGTTCCGTCTTGAGATTGCCGGTCGGCAGTTCCTTGCCCGCGTACTCTTGCAGCTTTGGCTTCGGGTCAAACGTATCGACATGCGATGGCCCGCCGTTCATGAACAGGTGGATCACATGCTTGGCCTTGGCGGGAAAATGCGGAGCCCGCGGTTCCAGCGGATTGCTGCCCAACGGGATCGCCCCCGCAGCCTGGCCCATCAACGGACCCAACGCCAATGCTCCCAAGCCCATGCCGCAGCGATTCAGTAGTTCGCGGCGAGTCAACGCCAGATGTTCCAGTCGCGTATCGTGTGCAAACACCGTTCGACCTCCTTTGTGTTCAGTCGATAAAGGCGAATTCGTTCGTCAACAACAGGACGTGCGCCAACCGCTGCCAGCGATCCAGCGGCTCGGGTGCCGGGCCAGCGAACTCGGCAGCGGAATCCCAAGTCTGCGGCGGCCCATCGCCGCTGGGCTCCAGACGTATCCGGACCGCCCAGCGGAACCCGTCAAAACTCGTATTCTCTCGGCAATCCGTAACCAGATCGATGGTCTCTCCCGCCTGGACGTCCAGCGGTTCGACTCGAGTGGACGTTTTGCCGTGTTGCGCCGTCCACTGGGCGATCAGCCCCTGCCGATCGCTGACCACCCGACCCCGCACGCCATCCCCCTGGTCCGCCGGATGCTCCAGGCTCCCCCGGATGCTCAGGCTACCGTCTCGCGGAACCGTCCATCGCCGGATGGCTGCTTGTTCCGGGTTGCCCGGATGGCCACCGCCAGCGTTCAACATGACCCAGCCCAATTGCGGGTCAGGCAACTCGGGACCGCCTTGCCACGCGTTGCCGGTAAAATGCGGCAGCGGCTGAAAAACGACGCGTGACGTCGATTCGTCGTAATGCCCCCACCCGTATTGCCAGCGGGCTGTCTCTTCCGCCCCGTCCGCGTCCTCGGCAAGCTGCGCCGATGCCAGGAACTGCTGGGCAGCCTGGAGTTCATCCTCGGCCGGTTCGCGACCCAGGGCCATCTGGAACAAACGGACGATCCGCTGGTCGTCCGTCGCCGCAGGATCAAGATCCCGTTCGGCCAGATGCATGGCCTGCTGCAGCACGAAGGGGCTGTTCATCAAGAACAAAGCCTGCTGGGGCACGGTGGTGTGAGGCCGTTTGGGCGAATGCGTATCCGGACCGGCGAAGTCGAATGTGCGGAAAAAGGCGGGCAAATTCTGACGCTCGATGAAACCGTAAACCGTGCGACGAACCGGGAAGGGCTCCTGCGTCAATTCGACCGAGGGACCGCCCATCGTCGTGTCCAGACGGCCCGCCGCCACCAACAGACTGTCGCGTAACGATTCCAGATCCAGACGGCGACGATGGGTACGCCACAACAGGCGGTTTTCCGGATCGATGGTGGCAGCGTACGGCTGATGATCGCTCGCCTGGCGGTACACGTTCGACAAGACGATCTTCCGGACCAACCATTTCGTCGACCAACCCTCCTGGACGAACCGGCTGGCCAGCCAATCCAACAGCTCGGGATGGCTCGGCGGATCGCTCCGCATGCCGAAATCGCTGGGCGTGGTCACCAGCCCTTCGCCCAGCAGATGCATCCAGACGCGATTCACCCAGACGCGAGCTGTCAGCGGGTTCGACTCGCTGGCAATCGCCTCCGCCATCTCCAGACGCCCGCTGCCGTGCGAAAACGGTTCGGGCTCACCTTCGCTCAGACAGGACAGGAACCGTCGCGGAACCCGATCGCCGCGATTGCCCGGACTGCCTCGTACGAAGATCACCGGATCGTAGGGCTTGTCCGAATCTACCAGCAGCAAGGGGGCCGACTCTTCCTGCGGTTCGCGGGAACTGGCAAACACGCCGTACAAGGCGTAGTAGTCGCCGATCGACACCGGATCATACTTGTGATCGTGGCAGCGAGCACACGAGACGGTCAGCCCCATCAGTCCGCGAGTCATCACGTCGATCCGATCGTCAATGATGTCGTGCCGGTTGTTGATAAACCGCCGACCCAAGGTCAAGAATCCGGTCGCCGGTACGGCGGACGGGTCGTCCAGATGGTCCGCCGCCAACTGGGCCACAATGAATTCATCGTAGGGCATATCTTCGTTCAGCGCGCGAATGACCCAGTCGCGATACGTGTACGCATGCGGGTAATTGCGATCCTCCTGGAACACGTAGCCCTTGGTATCCGCGTACCGAGATACATCTAGCCAATGCCGTCCCCAACGTTCCCCGAAGTGCGGTGAAGCCAGCAACCGGTCGACGGCGGCCGTATACGTATCGTCATCGGCGGCGGCAGAATCGGCCAGCTCCTCGAACGAAGGTGGCAGCCCGGTCAAGTCGTAGGACAATCGGCGAAGCTGAGCCCGCGGATCGGCTGGCGGTGACGGACTCAAAGCGAATTGCTCCAATCCGGCCAGGATGAATCGGTCGATATCGGTCGCCGGCCAGTCGGTGGCCTGGACCTCCGGGGGATCAACCACCACGGGCGGCCGGAATGCCCAATGGGCCGCAACAGCCCCCGCGTCAGGGCCGGTCATCGCGGCCGCGTCCTCGTCGACTCGCGGGTCGGGCGCCCCCATCTCGATCCACCGGACGAAATGCTGCACCACTTCGTCCGACAGCTTGGCGTCCGGCGGCATTTCGTACAATTCCCAACGCAACGAAGCGATCAGCAGGCTGTCGTCCGCCTTGCCCGGCTCGAACAGCGGCCCGGAATCTCCGCCACGCAACATGGCCGGCGCCGAATCCAGACGCAAACCGCCCTGCAACACGGTGGAATCCGACGAATGGCACGAATAACACCGGTCGACCAGCACCGGGCGAATGTGCTTTTCGAAATAATCCAGTTGCTCACGCGTCGCCGGTTCGTCCGCTCGGATTTCCCCCCCCAACGCCATCAGGCCGGCGATCAACAGCAGACCCAACCTGCCGCGTTGCAACCATCCCGTCGGATCACAAGCAAAAAACACCTTAATCACCTCCGTTTGTCCGCATCTGAACCGGAACAAATCAAACGTTACTGATTATAGGCGATTTCCCCGGCCGGTCAGCCCCCAAGCGCGCATCTTTCGACCGTAAACGCTATACTGCGACCAGCAGCGTGACTATACGGAGGCCCAGAAGAGGGGCCAAGACATTCATTTTCTTGGGCAGGGGGGAATCCATGACCGATACTCAGGCAACCAACCAAAACACCTCGGCGGCCGACGATTGGGATCGGCAGTGGCAGC
>REEF01000812.1 GCA_007695205.1 Planctomycetaceae bacterium | reverse complement strand
AGAGGATGTCTTTTTGGCATCCCTGGCCGATCGAACTGACTCAAAATCGGATGATTCGGACCCGTCTGGCAAAGACGCCCCCAAAACAGCGGGGTATCGCCGGGCTTCCCGCTTGGCGATCATGGTCTTGGTCCTGATCGTTTTCGGTCCAGTGGTTTGGCGATGTTGGCCAAAGGAGGTGTCGCGATGGTACGTAGCAATCGCGACCGAGAGGCAACTGGATGGAAACTTTTCCGGAGCGGAACAGGCGCTGACGATGGCGGCACGCTGGGATGACGAGTCGGCATCCATCCTGCAGCAACGGGGCGACCTGCTGATCGATCAAGGACGCTATGAGGAAGCATTCGACGATTACGTTCGCGCCGTCCAGTTGAATCCGGACGACCCGATGGGGCGGATCAAGCGCAGCGTCGCCTTGCAGCACCTGGGGCGACATGCTGAGGCGATCGAGGAATGGCTGGAAATTAAAACGTTGTGGCGAGACCGCGGCCAGGAAGTTTTCGCCATCGCCCTGAACGGATTGGCATACGCGCGTGCCTTGGGGGATTCCGATCTGGATTTGGCGCTGGACGAGGTCAATCGGGCCCTGCAATTCGGTGGTCGGCGTCCGGAGAGTCGTGCTGCCATGCTGGATACCCGGGGATATATCCATTTCCTGCGAGGCGACTATCCCGCAGCTCGGCAAGATCTGGATCGAGCGATCGATTCGATGGAACGCGTGCTGGTAAACACCAGCGGCTTGAAGAGCTATCCCGATCCGCGTGAACAGCAGCAGGATCTGAAACAGTTGAAGCACCATGTCGCGGTGATGTACTATCACCGCGCCCTGCTGTTCGAGAGTTGGGGCGAACTCGAATTAGCAGCTCGTGACCTGCACCGTGTGCGGGAACTGGGTTTCGAACCGGGCGACCACCTGTTCTGATCGAATCGGTTTACCATCCATGACACGTAAATCGCCTCGAATTGCTGTGACGATGGGAGATCCAGCCGGGGTCGGCCCCGAGCTGTGCCTGCGTTTGCTCGACGATCCGGAAGTGGTCGCCGAGTGCACGCCCGTCGTGTTCGGCGATGCTGAAGTACTAAGACGAGTCGCTCGAGCAACAGGCCTGCAACTGTCCGCACCGATCGTCAACCACCTTGATTGGGGGAGACACTGGCATGAGATCCAACGGCCCACGGTACTGGATCTGCAGCAGATCGAGGCGGAAACGGTAATCCCAGGGCGAATCGATGCCCGGTGCGGTGCGGCGGCTTTCGGGTACGTCCAGGCCAGCATCGATGCCGCGATGGCCGGTCAGGTAGCTGGTGTGACGACGGGACCGCTGAACAAAGCGGCTCTCCACGCCGCCGGGCACTGTTTCCCAGGGCACACCGAGATCTTTGCCGAACGCATGGGGGTGCAAAGATTTTGCATGATGCAATATTCCAAGCTGCTAACGTGCACTTTCGTTACCGTGCATGTCGGCTACCTGGAGGTTCCTCGGCTGCTGACCATCGAACGGATCGTCGATGTGATCGAATTGACTCGAGACGCCTTGCGCCGCATCCATGGCCAAGAGCCGAAACTGCTGGTCTGTGGCCTGAATCCGCACGCGGGCGAAGGCGGGCTGTTCGGTCGGCGTGAGGAGCAACTGTCAATCGAGCCTGCGATCCGGCAAGCTCGATCTGGCGGTGCAGACGTCACAGGCCCCGTGCCAGCAGACACTGCCTTCCTTCCCGCCACACGTCAGCAATACGATGCGGTGGTTTGCATGTACCACGACCAAGGGCATATTCCCATCAAGATGATCGCCTTCGATTCAGCCGTCAACACGACCCTCGGCCTGCCCGTGCCTCGCACCAGCGTCGATCACGGCACGGCCTTCGACATCGCATGGCAAGGCCAAGCCAACCCCGGCAGCCTCCACAACGCCACCCGCCTCGCCTCCCAACTAGCATAAAAAAACCATCTCCCGAAAGGTGCCACCCATATATCTTGCCTGCCACGAAAGGTGCCACCCACGTATCTTGACAAACCTCTTTGATTTGGTAAAATTCGGGGATACGAAAGGGGACACGAAAGGTACCACCCACATATTTTGACAATCCTTTTTGATTTGGTGAAATTCAAGGCGAAAGGAGACGATCATGGGGCGACCGATTCGAAGCGAACAGTTTGACGCGAGTGAGGTTTGCATCGTACACGCCATCCAAAGATGTGTGCGTAGAGCGTTTTTGGCCGGAAGGGATGATCGAACGGGCATCGATTTCTCATTCCGTCGGGAGTGGATTCGCCGGCGAATGGAAGCGTTAGCCTCGGTTTTTGGCATTGATGTGTTGACGTATGCCATTATGAGCAATCATTTTCACGTGATTCTGCGGAACCGCCCCGATGTAGTGGCCACGTGGTCCGACGATGAGGTTGCGCTGCGGTGGCTCCGCGTGTTTCCCGGTCGCAGGCTCGATGAGCAGTTGGCTGAGCCGACAAAGGAAGACGTGAAGATGCTTGCAACGGACGGCGAGCGAATCGCTGTGGTACGTCGAAGGCTGTCGGACATTTCGTGGTTCATGCGGGCTTTGAGTGAGCCAATCGCCCGGCTGGCAAACAAGCAGGATGAATGCACCGGGCGGTTCTGGGAAGGCCGATTTCGGGCTCAACGGATCGTTGATGAGGCGGGATTACTGGCATGTGCCATGTATGTGGACTGGAAAACAGATTCTTCGTGATCACTGGCTGGCTCCGCTAGCGCTTTCGGATCGAAAGATGGCTGGCGAACCGGAAGTTCATCTGGGAGGAGTGCGTGCCAGCGACAAAGGGTTTCTGGGCCTGGATTGGCACCGCTACCTGGCGCTATTACGCTGGACGGCCAAGCAGCGTTTGAAAGGTCAGCTTGCCACGGTACCAAAGAACCTGCAAGTCATTCTCAGCGAGTTGGGTATCGAGGCCTCGATGTGGCGAGACCTAGTATGGAATTATAAGAGATACTTTGGCCGCAGCGGCTGTGCCGGATCTCCCCATGCGATGGCCGCTGATGCTCGTCGTAGCGGAAAGCACCACTATTCCGGCCAACGACGGATTTGCGAGTGCTTTTCTACGTCAGTCGGTTAAAGCCCACGAATGCCGATTTGAATCGAGTTGCTCGCAGGCCACTTCCGTGATTCGTCGCGTCTGATCTTGGCGGCATTTTTCTGGCCGTGAAAGGATTCCAGCCCCTTTCGTTTCCAATAGTTGGGCGACAGCCAAGGTAAACGGCAAGAAGTCGTGGGTGGCGTCAACAAGCACCTATTATCAGGTAGCACGTGGCACCAACACAAGTGATATGAGCATGATAGGTGGGTGGCACCTATTATCATTATTATCAGTGGGTGACGTCCACAAGAGCGGGTCTAAGATATTAGGTGGGTGGCACCTTTTATTTCTTATCGATTGGGCGAGGGTTGGGGGGCTTGCCAGTTATGGCGGGGTTGGGCGAAAGGCGGCGTCGAAGGTCAGGAGATGGTCGAGCGATTCCAGGTGGATCGAGCTTTTATCCTGGCAGGCTCGCCAGAGGACGCTGGAAAGCTGATAGGTGATGTGGGCGAACTTTGGGTTGGGATAGATGCCGCTCATCAACTTTTGCCGCGGTTCGGACCGCCGCCACTGTGTCATGGTCCGCAGGACGTTGTCGTAGGAATTGGCGGCTGGATCCATGGTGCGGTCCATGCCGTTGATCAGCAGACGTTTTCGACCTTCCTGGTAATCGACCTCGATGTGCAAGGGTTGTCCATCGCCCATTCCACTCAGGATTCGCTGCTTGGTCGTATCTGCCCCCGCTTTGAAATCGGTCTGCCCTTCCACACTGAGCGATCCTAGTCGCAGATGGTAATTGCAGCGGCCGTCGACGACGTAGGGGTAGATTTCGGGATTGGGCGGCTGGTAGGCAGCGGCGTGGCCGCGGATGGTCATTCCGTGTTGGAATACGGCGGCCGTATCACCATGGAGTCTCGCCAACAGGTAGACCAAGAACGCCAAGCAGTGAACCGACTCCTGGTATTGGATCGGGACCATCGGCTTGAAGTTTCTGGGCTGGGCCGGCGATTCGCGATCCTTTGAGCGACAAAGGTAAAAGTCGGTGATTCGCAGATCGCGAAAACTGCTCAGATGCGCAACAATCCGTTCGGTCAGCGGGTCGTACAGTTCAGGAAAATCGAACAGCATCAGTATCTCGGCCTGCTCGGCTTGTTGGATCAATTCCAGGCACTGTTCGGGACTTTCGGGCGTTGCCATGGGTTTTTCGTTCAGCACCGCGATCTCTTCACCGGCAGCGGCGCGAGCCAGCAATTGTTCCAAGCCGGCTTGTCGATGCTGGGGATGCATGGCCAAGTGGAACCAGTCGACTTGCGACGCATAAAACTGCTGGGAATCCGTGATCCGCTCGAAGGACGTCTCATCGATGTCCTCGGGGGTGTCACCGGGATCAAAGACGCGTGTCGGGATGCGGCGGCGTCGAGCTGCATCCAGGAATTTGCGTCCGATGTAACCCCAAGCCCCTGCAATCGCTAAAGATTTTGGATACGGTCGCATCGGTACCTCCGTCGGTTCCGTTTCTTTGGTGTTTCCCTTGACGCATGCAACTCAGATGACCAACGGCGGGGTTCTTGGGAACACCATCTTGGTCATTTTACATTTTCATTCTACGCTTCATCCCCTCGATTCTGAACCCCAGTTTCTTCTTTTGACATCCGATTCGACTGCGCGGCTAGTCCCCTTCTTAGCGATCCTGGCTGGATCGAAGGCTGCTAATCGAGCAATTCTATAAGGTGTTCTTTGCCGATCACTGCCGCCCCATCTGCCGTTTGACAGACCAGCGAATACGCGGCGTCAGCCAAATCCGGATGTTGTTGCCGATACCGAGCCAGTATCGACTCGGCAGCCGATTCGCCTGACTGAGTTTCGACCAACGCCACACAGCAGCCACGAAATCCTGCACCGCTGAAACGTGCGCCCAGCACCCCGGGCGTATCGCGAAGGATCTGGTACAAATCGATCAGCGGCGGGCAGCCGCATTGATAGTTGTCGATGGAACTGATGCCCGACTGGTTGATCAATTGCCCGAAACGGTGCCAATCACCATCGTCCCAGGCCTTCAGTCCTTGTTGGACGCGATCCATTTCATCGAAGAAATGCTTAGCCCGCCGTGCTTCGGCACCCTTGAGCACGTGTTTGCAGGCATCGTATTGCTCGGGGGTAACGCTACGGAGCACCCGGGGCGCGTCCAGACGTCCGGCAGCAGCCAGCAGCTTTTCTGCCGCCGCCGAACATTCTTGGACGCGTTGATTGTAGTCAGTGGCGACCAGCGCCTGCTTCAATCCGGAAAAGACGATCAGGATTTCAAAGCCATGAGCGTTTGCAGGAGGTGGAAGAAGCCGGTAAGCGCGGGTCAGGCAATCGATCCAGGTGAGCTGATCGCGGCGCGACAGCAGAATCGCTGCTTGATCCAAAATACCATTTCGCAACCCGAGATAATCGTTCTCGATTCTCTGGTCCAGGTCGATATTCTCTTCCGGCGACACCTTCAGGCCGTTGGCATGCTGCAGTGCCAGCAACAGTGCGACACCGATCGCGGCGGATGAGCTGAGCCCGCCACCGTCCATTCGTCCAGCGGTCACCCCACAGATACCTGTGCGCAGATGGCACCGTTGCTGCAATGCTTGTACCGCCCCGCGAGCATAATTGCCCCAGTCGCCACGTCGAGCTGGGGGCACATGGTCTATCGAGAACCGTATTTCTCCAGGGAAATCGATGCTGTTCAACACGACCTCGCCGGAGCGACTGGGCGCAAACGCCACGTGGACGGCTTGGTCCAGCGCCATGGCGGTCACCGTGCCCAACTGGTGATCGATATGCGCGCCCAGCGGGCAGATGCGGTACGGCGCACGAACCACCGCAACCCGGTCGATCGGCACCCCGAAATGCTGGACCACAAGCGAGCGCAATTGTTTGATGGTTTGGTGTTGGAGCATGAGTTGGGAATGTACCATGATGTGGCCGATATTTCGAGTGGTCAGCGACCACCGCTGCGCATGCTGCGTGGCCGACATCGACAAGCAACCCGTCGAAGGA
>REEF01000810.1 GCA_007695205.1 Planctomycetaceae bacterium | reverse complement strand
TAGGCCGGCCCCATCAGCGGGCCCCAGCACTCGTATTGGCGCACGTGGACCAGTTTGTGTTCGCGGCAGACGTCCAGCGCGGCGTCGGTCTGACCCAAGACCGTATGGCCCAGTGTGAGCGCCAGCGTGAATTGGCGATGAGGAAACCGATGCAACAGCCACTTCACGTCGCCCCCGTAATAAGCACCCGGCCATATATTTCTTGGTGGAATCGGACGGCGGACTCGGGCATGACGTCCGGACCTCCTGAGTCAGCAAGGACGATTTTGTCCAGGGAAATCCCACGGGAACTCGCTGGACCTGCGCCGGGCGCAGCTTGACGGGCGACGGCTTCGCTGCTCAAATGATGGAAGAACGGCGCGGCGGCGTTGCCACTCGACAGATCGCGGCCCGTTCGCCCATTTCTCCTCGCAACCACCTGCTTGCTCAGAATGGACTGGCAGCCATGAAAACCAAACTTCTTTCCCGGATCGTTCGTTTTGCCAACCCGCATCCGGCTTGTTGGCTGATGCTAGCGGTCATCGCTGTTTCGATGTTGATGCCGTTGGTAATCCAGGCGCAGCCGCCCCGCGACCAGCGGCGCGAGCTGGTTGAGGGCTTGCTCCGGACTTTTCTTGAAGCCCGAATCGAAAAGAGCCTGCGGCCGGACCGGCCGCCACCGCCGCAACAGGCGATCCCGGCCGACTTGGTCAAGGCCCGCGAAGCGTTGTCCGGGTTCGCCAACGAAGCGAATCGATTGTACGAAGTGCTCCAAGCCGAATCGGTCCGCAACGCGACCGCCCGCCAGTACCTTCCCGAGATGATGCGTGTGTCCGCGCAGGCCGGCGTGCTGGCCGAGAAGTCTTCTCGAATCTACGATGTGCAGTCGCTGGGGCGCGAATTTCGCGATGTGGATCGTCAGTGGCGTCTGCTCTCGTACCGGCTGGACCAGGCCGATGGGCTCAGCCGTCTGAGCGGACCCAGCGTCCAACGCCTGGACGAGTTCGCGGCAGCTTTGGGTCAGTTGTGCGGGATCCAGCCGCAGACCGACTACCGCGAGTTGCTGCGGCGGACCGATGCGTTGAACTCCGATCTGCACCGGCTGGTGGACGACATCGAGATCGGCTTGGGGCGGACCCGAGACGCCCAAGTTCTGCAATTGCAGGGCCGCCGCCTCCAGCAGCAGGTCCGTCTGCTGGCCAACCTGATCGCCCAGCAAACGTCCCACACCGCCATCGTGGCCGAATTCCAACGGTATCAGCAGCTATGGCAGCCCTTTGCTGCCAGCCTGTGGCCGCTGGAGCAGCGCAATCTGGAACGTACCTTGCGGAATCTCGAAGAAACCGATCGTCAGATCCACGAACTGCTCTGGTTGCCGGTGCCCATCAACCGTCAGCATCTGCAGCATCTGACCGAGGTGTTGATGAATCGCGTCGACGAATTGCTGGACCGGGTTACGCTGCGCGTGTTGATGGAGCTGCGCGGCGCGACGAATGTGCTAAATACCGCCGGCGCGTTCCACGGCGTGTGCGAGTATTTCGTTGCGGTCGTCGCGCAGCGCGGCACGCCGGCCGAGCTGCGCCAGGAATACCAGTTCGTCGTCGAGACCTGGCCCGCGTTTTCGGCCTGCTTCCGCACGGCCCGCGCCCCGGAAGTGCTGCGCCTGCTGAAGGAGATCGAGCAAACATTCGTCGCCCTGCGGGACGCGTTGCGGATCGCCCCCGAGTTCGACCGCCGCCTGGCCGTGCAGCGCGCCGCGCTGCTGGCTTATGCGGCCGAACGGCTAGCCGACGAGGTCCGCGACGGCGTGGGCAAGGACAGACGCTACCCGACTCCGTGGCGTACCGGGTTCGTGCAAGCCAGCAGCGCGTTCCGCCAGGAAACGCAAGCCTTCAACGAAACGCTGACGCAACGGCGCACGGTCCACGAATCGGCCGACATGGCCAACCAACTCGCCCGCAGTTGGGTCCGCTTGCAGCGCGAGTATCTGCCGAAGATCGATGCCGCCCGCCAGGGTAACCTGGCCGAAATCGCCGACGAAATCACGCCCGTCCTGGTCGAACTGCAAGCCATGTTTTGACTGCGCACGTAGCGCAAGTTACCGGCTTGGCAAGTTGACGACGAAGTCTGGGTGCACGAACAAGGCTTCGATCGCCGGGACGGCGAGGTGCTGGCCACGCGGGATGTCTTCGAGGCATGGTTGCGGTGGCCGGTGCCGGTGGTGTGAGGCGAGCGGTCAAATCAGAGCCGGCCGGTGCGATACCAGTTGACGGCGATGGTGCCCCGAAACTGCTTGTCGACGGCTGGGCTGCCTGGAAACGTTGACGACTCGGGTTGTTAGTCTCATCTTTTCGCGTGTTCGTACGCAAGACAAATGGAAACGTTCGGGTCGACTCACTTCTCCGGCCGCGTTCTCCAGCCTCGCCCCAGAAAATGCTGTCCGGTTCAGCGTCGTGCGGCTATCGGTCGTGCGTACCGATGATTTACGCCGCCGCATAGGAGACGACGGGCAAGCGTGAGTACTACGATCGCTACCGCCACTATTTGAAACCGGCGGTCGAACAATCGTTTATCGTCGAGGACTGGCAGCCTACCTATGCCCTACTGCAGATGCAGGGCTCGATGGAACTGCTGAAGTCGCTGGAGCAGGATGCGGATTTGAAGCAGCAAATGCGGGACATCATGGCGATGCTGTCCCAACGTTGCGAGATCCGGGCGATCCAGGCGGATCGAAACGCCCCGAATCTGGACCTGACCATGGTCTGCACGGATTGGCGGACGGGCGAGGGACTCAGCGACGAGGGGGCGTATCGCCGTGTCTGGTACAACATCCGCGAGAGCGGCGAGGCCGCGCTGACTCAATTGATGGATCCCGCCGGGTCGTTCTGCGAAGAACAGAAGATCTTGCTCGCCCGCGCCATCACTCGACTGGATTACGACAGAGTTTCGAGCGGCGGTATTTTCTATCTCCAAGCCGCTTACTGGAAAGCTCGCCGACAGGGAATGTACGAAAACGAGGGGAACCGCGGCAAGGAGCGGTAAGCACGAGTGGGGTGATGGCTGCTGGTGGCAAGTCCAGAAGGCGTCCGGACGCGGAGCAACGCCTCTTGCTCCGAATGTCGGCAGCGAATCTGGCAATCGGTACGAACGTGCAACGCCACCTTGATGGACAAGAAACTCCTGGCCGGGTGCTTCCACTTCGATCACTCCGGGCGGATCACTCTTGCGGTAAAAGGGTCGTAGCGGTAGCCGCCCTGGAAGATTTCAGTCGTCTCGCGATCCTGGAAGTTATGGACTTGGTAGGAAAAGATCCCTTGGGCGGGTTCGTCACGTGCTTCGGCCCGGCAGACCGGTTGATCGCCGCGGTAGCCGTAGACTGCATGCGCAGCGCCGCGCTCGGGGTCCGGCCGTAAACTCCAAACCTCGCCGTCCGCGCGGCGAAGCAGCAACCCGTCGTCAGCGACGATCAGATCGAGCACATGATTGCCGAACGTGTCTTCGAAACGGCACACATCGCCGGGGCCTAACTCGCCCGACTCGCCCCGACCCGATATGACCGCGTAGCTGTTGCGGGCAACGCGTCCTTCGTTGTCCATGTAGATGTGTGGTACGAGCCGGGAGACCCATTCCCGGCGGCCATCGGGACCGTCCTCGAACTGGTAGTGCATAATATGGATGTGCGGAGGGTAGTCCAGGTGCCCGCGCGTGGCCGCGATCTCCGTATCCATCAGCACCAAGTCGCCGCGGAATCCCTTGGGCTCACCGGGTCCCATGTCGCCCATCACGCGGAACACTTCGTGGGCGGCCAGCAGGTAGTTTTTGATCGCCGCGAGTTGCACAGCCGGGTAGGGATCTTCGGCATACCGACCCGCCCGGCGCATCTCCCAGTTGTGGATGAAATGAATCGGATGGCCGCCGCGCGGCGCACGATAAACGACCTGCATCAACTGTCCGCGCGAACGGTCGTCCACAAGCTGGAACTGGACCCGGTCGCCATCCTGGGTGAAGGGTACATCAGTCTTGCCGACGATCACCCGCGCAGCCCGGACGCCCGGCACAATGAAAACCGCCTCGGCCAGCGGCGGCTCGGCCACGTCCGTTTCGATCTCGAAGTAGACCTCCCAATCGTTCTCGCCGCTGTGGTAGGCCTTGTCGACCAAGCTCCAGGAGTCGCCATGGGTAGCAAACTCCAACTTCGGCGGGTGCTCACACCCGCGGGGCTCCGTCTTCACCAGCTTCACTGACAACATGACCGATGCGTCGACCGTGCCAACGGCGAAGGACATGACCAGTGCCAGCACAGTCGCAGCCATCTTCCGAACCATGACCTCCGCCCCTTCCGGAATGCGAAACGTATGTACCTCAGTTCTGCAACTCAAACGTAAACTGATTATCTTCCCCGTCCGTGACTTCCGCGACAAGCCCGGACGTGGCGACTCGGCTGTATCTCTCAGGAACCTCGTGCGCCGGCGCTTGAGCCTCCATCTTCTGAGCGAGTCTCTCGTACTCCTCCGGACTCATCGAATCCGGGTCGGGCATCACGACGGCTGTCATCTTGCTGACCGTTACGCTGTACGAACCGGGCATCACCCCATCACCGGGGTCGAAGGTCCACATATCAGCCCGACCGCTGGCGTCGGTGCGAGCGGTGCTCCCGCGCTGTTGAGAATCGTCGGGGTGAAACGTGACCGTAGCACCTTGCACCGGTTGCCCCAGATACAGGACCGTGACGGAGGCTGGCACGGTCCTCGGTCGATCGGGATCGGTCCGACTGCCGCAACCGGTCCAACCGATCAACAGGCCCGCTGCCAACGTCATACCAACAAGACTACGCAACATGAATACTCCCTCTGCAAGACAATGAATATGGTACCAGCACGCACCCTGGATGTCAGGCGGGTGCGTGCCAGGAAATCCGAAGTGGAAAGAAATCAAAAATCGCTGACCGATTCGCCGCCCCGGACTGAACCTAAGGCTCCCCAGACGCCGAACGGACTGGGGCCGGAAGTTACTTCGGTTCTTGTCGGGTCACCCGCATCGATCGTCTCGCTGACAAAGCGGACCGAGCCATCGCCCATGGCCACGACCACGCCACCCGGGTGGTAACCGCTAGCTGTCCACACCCCCCACGTGCTGTCGGAATGGGAGGTTGTGCAACGGGGCGAGTTGGGAGGCAAGACGGTGCTGAAGCCGCCGAAGAAGGTGTGACCTTCGGCCCATCGGCTTCCAGGAGCTCGACCTACCGAACTCTCTGCTGTCACCTCGAAATTTTCATGAACTTGGCCACCGGTGCCGCGTGCCGCCCAACATTCAGCAGGGCTGGAGGGGTTCGTATTGATGCCTGGCGTGACGACCGCATTTCCCTTGATGTCCCGCGAGAGGCGATCCGGTCCGATCGCGACCTCGGACAAGGCAACTGTATTGCTTGTACCATCGCCGATTCTTGCCATGTCGCCGGTGAACATCGCAACGAACATCCCCCGTCGCGATGAACCGGCCCCATGGTTGTCGCGAATACTGTCGCCCACGGAAAAATGATAGCTCCGCGGTCCACGGCCCCCAGTTCGTTCGCCCCAGATTGGGTCAGATGGACACCGGAATGCGTTAATCCGCTCGTTTTGCCCCGTGGGATTCCATCCTGTGCCGAAAGGTGGCGTAGCCGCGACAGCCAGATCGTAGAGGGGTTGCTGCTCGATAAACGGCAGCAGGCTGACGAAACCGCTGGGGTGGGCGGGAGCAACCGTCATTCGCAGATACGGTAACGCTTTGTAGGTGTCATGATAGTTGTGTACCCCCAGCGCGAGTTGCTTGAGGTTATTGGTACACTGGCTCCGCCTCGCCGCCTCGCGAGCAGCTTGCACGGCCGGCAGTAGTAATGCGACCAGAACCCCAATAATGGCAATTACGACCAGCAGTTCCACCAAGGTGAAACCGCGACGATTTGTGATGCGCATGACCTCGCTCCAATCGGTAGAGAAACAACGTCCAAAGATATTAATAACGCCAGCAGAAGAACCGCCGCAAATACCTGCGTACCCCCCTCACCGCATAGCGTCTTCCTCGAAGCCCCCCGCCGCATAGCGTCTTCCTCGAAGCCCCCCCCCGCCACACTGCGTAGTTCGTTCGACT
>REEF01000576.1 GCA_007695205.1 Planctomycetaceae bacterium | reverse complement strand
GTCGTTTTCGGCCAACGATCAACCCTAGGGGAAGCGGTTGCCCGAAAACGACTCCCGACCCCTTCCGCCGATCTCACCAAGGAATACCTGGCCGGGTGCTTACATGGCTTGCCGAGGCGAACCGCATCCGATGTTCCGGGGGCTGGCGACGTGCAGTTTCGAAGTCCATCAATGCCCCACGGTCCAGAGCGAGTTCGCTCGGCATCCGATTGCCCCACGCAGTCGAAATCCTCGGCATTCTGCTCACTACCGCCGTCGCGCGCCCGGGCGCTGCGCACCGTTCCACTGGTGCTGGACGGTCGCCTGGACGATTGGATCAACGATCCATCGGCTTCGGTCGACTCTTTATCGAACGGAAGCTGTGTGCACCGGGCCATATCCTCGCCAACGGCGCCACCGAGTTGTTCGTCGCCTGGGCGACGCTCGAGCATCGCTGCCGTCAATCCAGCAGTTCGGAGAGCGCCGCAACGGCCGCCTTGGCTTCCTTGATTCCACCGAGTTGCGCAGCCAAGTCCTTGGCTTTTTTTAGCGAATCGAACGAAATGGCGTCCGCAGCCTTTGGCGGCGTGGACACGGCTTTTTCGGCAGCGGGTGCGGCGGCGGTTGGTGCGGCAGTGGTGGTTGCCGCCCTTGGCCTTGCCTTGCGTCTGGGCTTGGCCTTCAACTTCGATTTGACGACACTAATCGATTGCGGCGTGATATCCCAGCCATCGGCTTTCATGACTTCCGCCAATTCCTTGGGCATTTTGTCCGGGTGAGCAGCCAAGGCTGCTCGGATGGCGGCGGTCTTGCTGCCTGAGGGCTTGGCAGATTCGCTTGCGGCGGATGCGGCCACAGGATTGTTCGTCTTGGGGCGTCTGGGCATGTTTGGTCCCTTTCTAGTACAGAAGACAGGTTCACAAAGCGAAAGTATACCCCGCTGATTGATCCTTGTCTATTGGCAAGTCACAAGGATTATCACAATTTCTGCGCTCGCTGCCGATATTGATCGACAATCCGGTGATAGACTAGGCTGCCACGTAATCCAGCAAGGTTACGGCCTGGGCGGCAGTAAACGAGTCCGCTCTGTCCGGTTCGGCCGTATCGGCGAAGGCAAGTTGCAACAGTCCCTGACGATTCTCTTCCGCCAGCACAGGGAAGTCACCGAGGGTGCTGATGGAGATAGCCGCCCATGGTCGATCGCAACGAAACAAGGCAGCGTTATAGGCGGACCGCACCTCGAAGTGTTTTCGTTCCATTCGGAGGATCCCCATCGGAAACGAGCTGTTTACTTGCCTTCTGCAGCCCAGCGTTTGTTGCGTTCGGCATTCTGTCGGAACGTCTCGAATCGAGGCGATGCGGGGTTGATCACGTTTAACTCGTCCGCGATCTCTTTGGCGTAGATCTCCGGCGATTCCGGCCCCAGGTCACCGGTCTCGTTGATCCAGCGATCCAGCCGAACTCGAAAGTCCGCCAACACATCTTCGTACGCCGGATCGCTTGCCAGATTGTGGATCTGCCAAGGATCTTCGCGGTAGGCATACAGTTCCTCGTCAGGTCGATCGGGAGCGAACAACAACCGCTCCGTGAGATCGTCCAGTTTCCCCGCAGCATGCAATTGGCGCAGACGCTGGACAATCGCCTTGCTGTCCTTGTACTGGCTGGGTTGCAGATGCGGACGCCGAGGAAGAAAATTCCGGATGTACAGATAGCGATCCGTTCGGACGCTGCGAATATGATCCATGGTCTCGCCGCAACGATCGCGAGCCGCATAGACGGCTTGGCGAGTTGAGTAATCGGCGGCCAAGACATCGCGTCCCTGCATGACGGCGGGAATCGGGATTCCGGCCGCTGCCAGCGAGACGGCGGCCACATCGATATGCTCGACCAGATCTTCTCGCACCGTCCCCGGCGCGATCCCCGGGCCTCGCAAAATCAACGGGATATGCGTGCCTTCATCGTACAGAAACTGCTTGCCCCGCGCGTGGCTGATGCCATGATCCGTGAAAAAGATGACCAAAGTGTTATCCAGCAGTCCTTCGGTTTCCAGTCGCTGAAGGACTTGTCCCACATGCCAATCGGTGATGCGTACGCTATCCAGATAGGCAGCCCAATCGGTCAGCAATAACGGATCGCGCGGGTAGTAGGGCGGCAACTTGACATCCGCTGGATCGGTCGTGCTTCCGAGTTCGTTCTGCACGCGTTGCACCAAGTTCGCGTTGGCTTTTTCGCTATCGCCGCGAAGCTTCCCACCATGCAGTTGAACTTGCATGAAGAACGGCTGACCCGCTTGACGCCCCGCCCAGTCATGGCTATCGAACATCTCGCGATCCCAATCGAAATTGTAGTCCGCTTTGCCCAGACGATCGCGCGGGGTCGGCTGGCTGCGGAAATCGTATCCGGGCAACCCGCTGCCCATGCACGTCCAATAACCGGCCTGCTGAAACAATTCAGGTAGGGGACGTACGTCGTCCGGCAACTGGATGCGTCGCTGGCCGCGCCCGCTGCGATGATGGTGCGAACCGATCGTCGTTTGGTACATGCCGGTAATCAAGGCCGATCGAAACGGTGAACAAACCGGGGACGTAGCATACGCTCGCGTAAACCGCAGTCCTTCGGCTGCCAGACGGTCCAGTTCGGGAGTCTCGATCACGGTCTCGCCGTAGCAGGAAAGGTTGGCCGACATGTCATCGACCACAAACCACAGAATATTCGGGCGCTGCTCATTCCCAGCCCCTTCCTGCAACGGTACCGAAAGACAAAGCAGCACGGTCAGTACCCAAGCGTTGTTCATCACAATTCTCCTAGGACGAGATGGGGGGACCTTATTCGGACTTGAGCGAGGCCATATCGATACAAAAGCGATACTTTACGTCGGACTTCAGTAGTCGTTCGTAGGCTTCGTTGACCTTCTGGATGGGGATGACTTCGACGTCGGCCGTCAGTTGGTGGGCACCGCAGAAATCCAGCATTTCTTGAGTTTCGGCCAGACCGCCGATACTGGAACCGGAAAGGCTGCGACGGTTCATCACCAGGCTGAACGCCGGAATTGTCAGCGGCGTGGTCGGCAGGCCGACCATCGTCAGATGGCCATCGCGAGCCAGCAATTGTAGGTAGGCATTGACGTCATGATCGGCTGAAATGGTATCCAGGATAAAGTCGAACGTGCCCACGTGCTTGTTCATCTGCTCGACATCCCGGGACAGAACGACCTCATGAGCTCCCAGACGTAACGCGTCTTCGATCTTGTTAGGCGACGTGGTAAAGACAACGACGTGAGCTCCGAAGGCGCGGGCGAACTTGACACCCATATGTCCGAGTCCACCGAGGCCAAGAATGCCGACTTTCTTGCCTTCCGACACACTCCAGTGACGCAAGGGTGAATAGGTGGTAATCCCGGCGCATAGCAGTGGGGCGGTCGCGGCCAGGTCCAGGTTCGAGGGCACTCGCAAAACGAAACGCTGATCGACGACGATGCTGTCGGAATAGCCGCCATAGGTCACGCCACCCAGGTGCCGGTCCGGTGAATTGAACGTGAAGACCAGATTCGGACAGTACTGTTCGTGGTTGGATTGGCACTGGGGACAGGTACCGTCGGAATCCACCAAAACGCCGACCGCAGCCAGATCTCCCGGCTTGAATTTCGTGACCGCCGAACCGACGCTGGTGACTCGACCAACGATCTCATGGCCGGGGACGATCGGGTAGACCGTGGGCATGACGCTGTTCCATTCATCACGCACTGCGTGCAGATCCGAATGGCAGACTCCGCAGAACAGGATTTCCATCTGGACGTCATGTTCCGTCGGGTTGCGGCGGGGGATCGAGTCCTGGGCGAGCGGGGATTTGGCACTGGCGGCCGAGTAGGCTTTTGTCTGATACATGATGCGGCACTCCTTCGTTTCGCGAATTCAGGTTATCGAGTAATCAACAGCGTTCAGGACTTCGTCAGCAGGTGCTGCAGGGCGCCGTCCAATTGGGGGTGACGGAATTGAAAACCGGCTTGTTCCGCCACGTTGGGCATGACTCGCTGGGAATGGAACAGGCTGTCGGCGAACTCGCCCATCGACAAGCGAAGAGCGAACTTGGGAACCGGGGGCAGGAGCCGGGGGCGGTGGAGTACGGAGGCTAGGGTCTTTGTGAAATCGCGGTTGGTCACCGGGTGAGGGGCCGTTGCGTTGACCGGGCCCGAGATCGATTCCTGTTCGGCCGCCAGCAGCATCAGGTCCAGCAGATCGTCGATGTGGATCCAGGCCATGTACTGACGACCATTGCCCAGCGGACTGCCCATGCCCTTGCGAAAAATTGGCAGCAACCGTGCCAACGCACCGCCATCTGGACTCAAGACAATCCCGATCCGTGGGTTGACCACCCGCACCGACGATGTCGCAGCCTTTTGCGCCTCAGCTTCCCAAGCGACGCTCAGATCGGCCAAGAACCCCTCGCCTGGGGCGTCTGTTTCCAGGAGTTTCTGATCGCCTCGATCGCCGTAGTAGCCGATCGCCGATGCCGAAATCAAAACCCGAGGCGGCTGGTTCAGTTGGGCGATGGTTGCGACCAGGTTGCGTGTTCCCAAGATGCGGCTGTCTTGCAGACGTTGCTTCTTGGCCGCCGTCCACCGACCGTCCGCAACCGACTCGCCCGCCAGGTGGAAGACGACGTCGACACCCTCGAAAGCCTGGGCCGGAGCTGCTTGCTCGGCAGGATTCCATGGGAAGACGGTGGGATGAAAGGCTTGCAGATCTTGTCGAGCCCGCTGGGCATCACGGCTCAGCACGATCGGATCTTGCAAGCGCGCTAACAGCTTGCGTCCTACGAATCCCGTAGCGCCTGTAACTAATGCCCGCATTTCTGTTTTCTCCTTGTCACGAAGCTCGCCTGCCGATGTGCCGATCACTTCGACACGGTTCTAGCATGGAACTACGATTGGCTCTATAGTACTCGTGAACCGGCGGACACGCTGGCCGCCAGCATTCGATCCCCCCACGGACACGACATTTTCATGGTATTCGATCTGTACGAATTGTTCCAGCGCGGCGGAGCCGTCATGTGGCCTTTGCTGGCCTGTTCGGTCTTGGCGGTGGCGGTGGCTGTCGAGCGGATGATTGTTTTCTGGTGGCAATATTACCCCTACGAACGGATGACCGAGGAATTTCAACGGGTCTTGCAAAACGGAGACGTGGATCAGGCAAGAGCTTGGTTGAGCCGTGCTCGTGGTCCGTTGGCTCGCATCGCCGATGTGTATCTACAGCACGAGTCGTTGCCCGCCAGTCAGCGTCAAGAATTGGCGGCAAGGGAGGCCTCGTACCGTCTGACGATGCTCGAGAAACGGTTGCACTGGCTGTCGGTGATCGGGAGTCTGGCGCCGATGCTGGGTCTGCTGGGTACCGTTTGGGGGCTTGTGGAAGCGTTTCATCAGATCGAGTTGCTGGGCGGACAGATTCAGCCTGGAGATCTGGCCGCCGGGATTTGGAAAGCCCTGTTGACGACCGTATTCGGTTTGGTCGTCGCCCTGCCCTCGCTGGCGGTGTACCACCTCTTGGAACAGCATGTCGGTGCCATCCAGCTCCAAATGCAATGGTGGATCACCAGCCTGCAGCACTGGTTGGCCACGGAGTAATCCAAGATGCACATTCTCCGGCAACGCAAGCCTTCGGTCCGCATGGAGATCAGTCCGCTGATCGACTGTGTCTTTCTGTTATTGATCTTCTTCATGCTCAGTTCCACCTTTTTGGCGCCGAAGATTCGTCTGCAACTACCTACGGCAGGTCTTCCACCGGACTCGTCGCAGAACGCCCCGATTTTATTGACCATCGATGCTGCCGGGGATGTCTTTTTGAATCAGGAGCCGTTATCTTGGGATCTTGTGACATCGCGGTTGCAAGCGCTGGTAGAGGCTTCCGAGCGGAAAGAGATAACCGTGCGTTGCGACGAGGCAGCTTCTCACAAGCACTTCATGCAAGCGCTGGATGCTGCCAAGTCGAGTGGTGCACAGCACGTCCATGTCGCCTACCAGCAACGGGGGGCCGCGACCGATTAGGATCGGCAAATGAATAACTGTCACGTTTCGCGGAAGGGGTCGGGAGTCGGTTTAGGAGAGGGCGGTTTGCACAAGGTTCGTTATTGGCCGAAAACCCCAGCCCGCCCC
>REEF01000672.1 GCA_007695205.1 Planctomycetaceae bacterium | reverse complement strand
CGTTCCCGACTCGAAACTCGAATTGACCAGCATGTTCCGGGTGGCTTGCTGGTTGCCGCCGTCTCCGTCGGGGCCTCCGGGGACGTACGCTCCTTCGTACAGCCGGAACGAATCGGCCCGAAATGTCGCGCCCTCTTGCCCGCAGTGCAGGTAGGCGTGCCAACCTTCGGCGGACGGTTTGTCGATTCGGAACGTGACGTGCAGTTCCTGCCACGTTTCGGCCGGGACCAGCATATCTTCGCCGCGGACCACCCGGTCCCCTCGCTGCCCGGCGCGTTCGACTTCCAAGCGTACGGTCACGGGATCATCAACGCTCTTGACCGAGACAGCGAACGTGTACGTTTTTCCGACCTGTCCGGCCGACACTTCCTGGCCGAATCGAGCCCAGGGCGTTGTGCCCATCGTTACCAGGGCGCTGTGTTTGCCGTCATAGGCTTCACGGTCGCAAATCGTCAGCGACGGCGCCAGTCCGCCGGCTCGGCTAACCTGATACGGGGCCAGTTGGCAGAAGACGACGTTCGTCGAATCCTGCCGCGCCAACACGCCGTTGCCAATCACCCGTGCGCCGCCAGTGACCAACGGCAGATCGCGTGGAGCACGGTTATGCACGTCCGCCGGGCCGATCGCGGCCAGCAGGCTATCAACCCCCGGTGGCTCGAAATGGGCGGCGATGTGCTCGCTGGTGGTCGTTTCGACGTTCGACGGTAGGAACGAGTTTGCCTCGGTGGCATCCAGTTCCCACGCCAGCAGATGGCCACCGCGTTCAAGCCAGCGGCCCACGGCCGCCGCATGCGGAACGAGCGTCTCTCCGCCACCCGGTGCGACGATCAACACGTGTTCGTCGCTCAGCTCTCCGCCTTCGTAGGTTTGCAGCGGAACGCCGATTCCTTCCAAGTACCGGCGGCCGTGCAGATCGCCCGCATACAACGCCTGGCGGCGCGGGGTGGGCTTCCAGGTGGACACATAATCCAACAGGTTCTGAACCAACCGCTCGGCCGCCGGTTCCAACTCGGTGCGGCCCGTAACATCCAACTGGCAGAATAGCACCATGCCCGTGCCCTCGCGGTACTCGAGCAACGGACTGTATTGCAGGCTGAAGCCGCCATCGACGATCGGCAGGAAGTCGCCGCGTGCGGGTTTTTCGATCGAGACGGAAGCCACGTTGCCTTGATTGCCGCAGCGCCACAATCGCGGAACTTCCAGGCCGCACCAACGCACCGCGGGCGCCCCGCTGTAGCGGGCGCTCGGTTGGTAGTCCAATCGCGAAGGCAACAGCGTTGCTTCGCCGCGCCAATCGCGCAGATGCTGCTCCGTTAATCCAGCCAGCAAGGGATGGTCCGGTACGCGCGGAAAGACATTCCGCAAGCCGTACTCGATCACTCGGAAGCCCAGCCGCTTTTCCAACGCCTCGGCGGTTTGCTCGAACACCAGCACCTTCAGCCCGTTGCGGACGCGCTGGAGGTCCGGGAGCGGGCCTTCGGCCGATAACGCCGCGCGGCCGATCACCAACAGATCGAACCCATCGAGATTTGCGTCGGCCTGGACCGTTTGACAGGGAACGCTCAGCGAGGCCAGCAACGCACCCGTCTCACCCGCCGGGTCAAACAAGGCCACGCGAGCGGAATCATGAATCCATCGGGTAGCAGTGGCTGTCTCGGCAGACGGCAACACATGGACGACAAACCGATCCTGTTGCGTTTCGCTCGCCTGGCCGTCGCCTTCGTCTGCCGGTCGCAAGCGAGCGGTCATGCTCAACAAATATTCGCCCGCCGGAGCGTCTGCAGGCAACTCAAGACGCAGTGGAATCCTCTCTTGCTGCCCCGTTTCCACTCGGATCGCAGCCGCCGACGCAGAGGCCGTCAACACCGTCGAATCATCTTTTCGCGTGAAGGCCCACTCGTACTCGCACGTCACTGCAACTCGGCTGTTGTTGATGACAACGATTTGTTTCTCGACCGTCTCGCCGGGCAGAAAAATGTGGTCTTGGCTGGTGAACCGCTCCGGCTTGCCCGCCAGGTATGCCAGCAGCGGCCCGTTATTCCGATACATGGCCTCGGCCGCCGGCGTCGCCACCCAGTCGGAACGCTGATAGGCCAAATCCATCCGTTCGTAACGCTGGTGGAGGAAATCCGGACTGAATCCCGGTCGCTGCAATCGCTGCCAGTCGGTGGGCAGTTCCTCGCGGCGGTTGCGGTCCATCCCAGGCCGCAGTTTCCACATGACATTGTGCTCCCAAGGCGAAATGGCCGAGACGCCCCAGGTGCGGAACGCTCGCCAGTTCTGCTGGAGATAATGCGCCAGCACGGGATAGCGTTCGTCGAAGTCGGTCGAGCCCAATCGATGCGGATAGTCCCAACGGTGCCACAGTCGTCCGCTACGGAATCGCTCGGCCTCCCAACGCAGATTGCGCCGCTCTTGTTCGCTGATCTGGAATGCCCTATCGCCCAAGAACTGCGAGTTCCATTCGGCCAGGCAGAAATCCCAGGGGACGGCAGCGCTGCCGAATTCCCGAGTTCCTTGGAACCAGCCTCGGTACAGGGCCCAGTCCCAGGTGAACGGCGCGCCGTATTCGCAGGCGAAGAAGGGTTTGACACCCACCGTCGCCCAGTGCTCGAACCAATCGGACATTTCCTGGACCGGCACAAAGTTGGGATAGAAATTGCTCGTGTGCATCGAACTCAGGTTGCCCGACGAATGATGGTAGACGATACGGCTGGGATCCAGGCTTCGCACAATCGCCTCAGCACGCAGCGCCCGCCGCACGTTGTTCATCGCCCACGAGCTACGCTGGTCGTAGATGCCGTCGATCAAATCGGGGTTCATATCCTCGCTGTAGCCCGTGGCGTTATGGCTGGTCGCATACATCACTACCGACGGATGGTGCTGCGCGACACGCACGTAGAACGCAGCGTGCCCCGCGTAGCCGTTGGTCAGCTCTGCATCAGGCGATTGCCAATCGTAGTCGGAAAAGTGGGGTTGCGACAGCGCGACCAGCATCCCCACGTCGTCCGCCGCGCGCAGGATCTCGGCGAAACTCAGATGCGAACCCGGCTGGCAATCGTAGTTGTGCGTGTACACAAAGTTGATGCCGAAACTTTGCAACCTCAGCAGGCTCTCCCGCGTGGCCGCGTACGTCGCCAGTGCCGCACCGACCTGTGCGTTGTCCAGCGGCACCGCGCTCAGAAAAATCCGACTTCCGTTCAAATAGAAATCCCGGCCGTCGATCCAGAACTCGCGGAATCCGAATCGGATCGGTGGGGCGATATCGACCGGCTTGTCGGCGGCATCCAGCAACGTCACGGTCATCTCGTACTGGTGCTCCGGCGTATGCGTGTCCCAAAGCTTGTCGGGCAGCCAGGCGTCCGAGACCCGGATACGGCCTGACTCAAGGCCGCTCGCATCGAACGATCCGCTGCCAAACGTCTTGACGACTTGCCCGCCGTCCTCCACCCGGAAATACAACGAGTACGTCATATCCGGCACTAGGTCCAACAACTCGACATCGACCGTCATTCGCTGCTGACGCACCGAGGTGTCCAGCCGGATATGGCCGACGCGCGCGGCGGATGGCGTTGAGGTCAAGTACACATCCCCGCACAGTCCGCGCCGTGCCACGGAACCTGGTACTTCGCGCGCCGCATTGCTGTCGTTGTAGGACATCCGCACGCCTTGCAGCGGCAAAGCCACGACCAGCAGGCTGAGTGTATGTCGCGCGCCGGGTCGGCAAAGGTCACCGATCTCGACTTCGCCCGCCGGAAACCGCATCTCACCCGCACGGCGACCGTCCACGTACACCTCCGCGTACGAATTCAGGTAGTCCGCGCTGACGGCGATGCGCCGGTCCGTCCAGTTATCGGGAACGGTGATTTCGCGTTGATACCAGGCCGCCGAGACGCCCGACAGTCGCGTGTCCCGCCACTGGGGATGGGCATGGACCGTTTGGAAATCCTTTTGCATATAGGTGGTGATCCCCGGCCACGCACCGGGTACTTTGAAGAAGCCCCAACCCTGTTCGGGCACCTCATCGTTCTGCAACTCGGCCGGTTGCCACTGCCACAGCCCATTGATGCAGATTCGCTCGCGAGTATCGGTCGACTCGCGATGCGCCGCATCCAGATCCCAGACCGCGCGCACCCCGGCTGGCAACGCCACTGCCTGTTGTCCCCAACTCAAGTGCTCGCAAGTACCCCACGTCACAATCATGGCCGCTACGGCCAAACCTCGCCACGGATTCATGAATATCTCCTATTCGGTTGCCTGTCCATGAACTGTACCGCGATGTTGCTGATTGTTTCCCTTTGGGCTACGGATGCCCTGCCCGCGCCGGCCGATGAGCCGATGCAGGTCGATTTGATCCAAGACCTGCGCTGGCAGGATCACCACTTCGTCATGACCAACTGGTCACGGTGAAGCGTGAACTCCAATGGGGGGATTCGGGAACCGGTGTCATTCGAGCTCCAGAACCACGCGGAAGCCGACATTATACACGGGTTGCCAGGGGTGGTACGATAGCCGGAACGAACTTCGAGCACGGTGAGGCCGAGCGTACCAGGAACCGCCACGAACGACTCGCTGCCCGCGGGCATTCGGATCGTCCCGCCCATCACGCATCTGGTATGGATACGGGCGATACACCGAACGCGTCCACTCGGCCGCGTTCCCGTGCATGTCGTGCAGTCCCCAGGCATTCGGCTGGTAGCGGCCGACTCGCTGCGTGACCATGGCTCGGTCGTCAAAGCGATCGCCGTTGGGGTGCCAGGGTGGCGAATCGCGCAGCGCGAGTTTGGCAAGGCTCTGATCGGCCAGATTGGCGAACCCGGCTCGTAAGCCGGGTGGAACAAGGCGAATTGGGCATTGCTGATTTCGAACTTGCCCATGTAGAACGGCCGCTCGATCCGCACTCGGTGCGGTGGGTACTCGTCCGCTTTGCCGTCGGGACAGCCCATGACAAAATCACCGGCTGGGATCAGCACCAGTTCCAGGCGGCTGCCATCGGGCAATTCGATCACCCTCACGGCTTCGCCGGTTTCCGCTTGTCGCCGTTTGGCTTCGTCCGCATCGAACGGCCAGTTGGGACAGTCCACGTGTCGCGTGGTTCGCGCGGGCGGTTCCAGCGGCTGCTGATACGACACCTGACGGACGCTGCTGGACACTTCGACGATTGCTTCCGGGTCTTCGCTGCGTCCTGCGTAAGCGGTCCGCATCGCCAGACGCCGCTGTTCCCAGTGAGATCGGCTGCCGCGATGCTCGTGCCAGGTGCCATGATCGGGCACGTTCAGATCGATCCAGGTAATCAACCGGTCCCAGTCCTCGGCGTCCAGTTGCACGCCGTGCTGGCCCTTGCGGAGCATCTGGATCAACTCGCTGGTCGACACGTGAAATTCCAGCGGACGCTGCAGATGATAGTCGCTCTCCGGGCTCGGCCGCCGTACAAAAGGATGCAATGCGACATAGGAAGGCGTGAAGTTCCGCCAGCCGTTCGGGCCGTCGACACGGAAGTCTGGCAACGGACGGCCCCGCAAAGCTTGGCCGTTGTGACAGCCGAGGCAGTTCCGGTCCAGGACCGCCTGGACTTCGCGGTGGAAGCTGAATCCGCGAGTCGGTCCGTGCCAGGGCGTGATCTTCCGCGGGCGACGGACCGCAGACATCCGGAACTGGGACGGAGGCCCGCTGTTCTGCGATTCGTGTCAGCCGACGCATGACAGCACTTCGCCGGGCATGGCGGTGAACCAACTGCGCATGACCTGCAAAGCGGCTCCCTGCTCGTCCAGCGATTGAACGGCGATCGGCGTATTGGCTGGCACTTGAAACACGACCGAACCATCCGGCTGGACTGGCACCGTGCCCAGGATCCGCCGCACGTCCCACGGACCATCGATGCCGATATGGATGTGGCCGCCCATTCCGGGATAGGCGTAGTGCGGGCTGTAGATCCGCAAAGCGATAGGTGCCACCCACCTACCTCGAACGCAAAGCGATAGGTGCCACCCACCTACCTTGAAGACCGATAAATGCCACCCACCTATTGAGAAGGCGGAATAGCCTGGACGAGCGAGATGCCGCCCCCGACCGAAATAGGTGGGTGGCACCTTTCGGAAATAGGTGGGTGGCACCTTTCGCGGACTATAGATGCCACCCACCTATTGAAGGCC